>JBDGYW010000001.1:0-80611 GCA_039588935.1 Gemmatimonadota bacterium
AAACCGCATCCGGGCCCGGCATAGCATCTCACTGCGACCGGGATCGATCCGGGAAGTCACCGGGCCTGCTCCGGTTGCGAGTCTCAACTGTGGGATATGCGACCGGCCCCTGAGGCGGTTCCACCGGGAAAGCGGCATGTGCAAACGCTGCTTTGACCTGGACACGCGGGATGTCGCCATCACGATCGCCAATCTCTACCGGGCGCCAGCTTCTGGCGACCTACTCTGCGAGGTCTTCGATAACCAGGAGGGATGACCTATGGAACGAAAGGGCAAGAAACTCGGAACCAGAAGCCAATCAGCACGACTCGCTGACGGCCGGAATGCCTGGCGTCACATGACGCCGGAGAGCCGTGCGGTGTTTCTGAAGTGGATCAAGGAGCAGGGCCTGGCGGTGGCCAAGTGAGTCTCCGGCCGGAGAACTGCTGCGTCTACCCAGGCTGTGGCAACACACGCCGCACGCGCGGACTCTGCCATGGCCACTACCAGACGATGCGCGCCTACGTCCGTGACGGGAAAGCCGATGAAGCCGACCTGGCGCGGCGAGGGCTGCTCATGCCGAAGGGAACCGGCGGGTCAACCGTGAACGGTCACAACGCCTTTCTGCTCGGCAGCCAGGCCCTCGGCCGCGCGAAGGCCTGGAAATGAGCCGGCCGGGAACCTGCAGGCGCTGCGGCCGACGGGGAACCGTCCACTACTGCCGGAAGTGCTGCCGATACGTCTGCGACATGTGTCTTGGCGTCTTCGGCCTACCGGATAAAGCGGTTCCTCGGTGCTACAGCTGTGTGCGATCGTTCGGGGAGCCGGAAATCTAGGAGGACAGGATGGAGGGCTGGAAATTCACACTCAAAATGGAGGCGCATCTGGACGAGCTCGTCGCGAAGCACGGCCGCGATGTTGTCCTAAAGCGCTTCTACGAGCACATCTGGTGGGATGATTGCACGCCCGGTGCTGGAGAGAACGCACGTCGAGCAATTGACGAGATTTTCGAGGAGGACTGAGCGAATGAGAATCACAGGATGTAAGACGGTCTGCGCGACGAAACCGCGCGACCGAGAAGAACTTGGCGAGCAGGTCACTGCGTGGATCCGCGCGCACCCCGAGTTCACTATTGTCGACAAGATCGTGACGCAGTCATCAGATTCCGCGTTCCACTGCCTCACGATCACGATCTTCTACGAGGAGCGCGTTGCGAGGAGGAAGGAATGAGGTCACCCGGTGCAACACTCCCGAAGCCAACCGTTCACGACCCGGCCACGTATTGGATGGCCTACCACATGAACGGGGATGGTCGAACGCGCGCGAAGGGCGGATACGTCTGCTATGCGGTGAAGCCCCCATCCAATCGAGCCAACTACTACCCGGGCTGGGGGAAGACTGAACGCGATGCGCTGCTCAACGCCTGCTACTGGACGAACCAGGGGCCCTGCATCCGCGTAGTGCCGCTCGCGAAAGCGCCGGTCTGGGCAATCGAGCGAGCGCACTCAACGAGGAAGGAGGAGTAGATGGCCAGATCGAGACTCCCTATCCCGCTCAGTGAAGTCACGGCCGACGACATCCACGAGTCGCTCAAGCTATACAGCCGATTCGGCCGCGACCGCTTCCTCAAAATCTACGGCTACAAGCCCAGTCACACCTTCAAGATCAGAATCGGCAAGAAGCTCTACGACTCAAAGGCAATCATCGGTGTGGCCGCCGGGCTCGAGGCCGGCGATTTTTCCGGAGGCAAGGCGCGTCTCCTGCCTATCTGCCGTCGCTGCGGGTACACCCTCATGAACGTAAAAACCGGGGAGTTCTACTGACATGCACTTTGCACTCACGAGACCACAGCTGCGCATGCTCCGCCGCCTGGCGGACAGCAACACCCACGAAGTAAGAGGAGGCCAGTGGCGCACTGCCAGAGTTCTGGAGAGCCTAGGTCTGGCCGAGAAGGTCCACGGGAGCATGATGGTCATCCTGGGTTACAGAATTACCGCATGGGGACGCGACGAAGTACAGAAGCACCGGCACCGGAACGCTTGAAACCGTCGGCCCAATCATGTACATGTAGAGGGTTCCATGGGTATGAAGCGACGACTAGCTCGGCGCAAGATGATCTTGTGTCGCGGCTGCAGAGCCGGTGGGACCGAGCCGGGCAAAGGGCTTCGCTGTGAGCACTGCAAGACGCCAGTCTGCGACCACCTGGCCAAAAATCTCATTGACCGACACGGCGAGTGCGTCTGGTGCGCCTCGCTGGTCGTGATCGAATCAGAGTTGCGAGCCTAAACAAGGAGGACGAACATGAAGGAAAGGGATTACCGAGGCTACCTGGCTGCGGCGATCGATACCGAGACCGGGCGTGAAGGTCTCTACGCGATCGGACACGGTGAGGTCATCATTGACCTGAATGAGATGACCGATGAGCAGTGCGAGCACGTTGGGAATCTTCTCGTCGAGCAGCTAGCACGCGCCTACCCGACGATCTTCTGAAAGGAGCAGCCAGTGAGGATCGGAACAGACAACGCATTCCCACTGCTCTGGCCGGCGGGACGGCCGCGAACGCCGCCTGGTCAACGAAAAGAAGCGCGGTTCAGGTATACGCTCTCGGGGGCCCGCGACGAAGTGCTCGATGAATGTCGCCGCATGGGAGCGAGCTACATCACAATCAGCTCGAACCTGGCGCTGAGGCGCGACGGCCTGCCCTACGCGAACCAGCCGAACCCCAAAGACCCTGGGATCGCGGTCTACTTCCATGTACGGACGACGAAGTACGCGATGGCCTGCGACCGCTGGACCCTCATCGAGGATAATCTCCACGCGATTGGTCTCTCCATCGCCGCGATTCGCGGCCTCGAGCGCTGGGGTAGCGGAGACATGGTCAGGCAGGCCTTCAGCGGCTTCGCCTACAAGGCGCTCCCGGCGGCCGGCGAAGACTGGAAGTCCGTGCTCGGCCAGCACGTCAAGACCATCGAACAGGCGAAGCGCGCACATCGATCGCTAGCCACGAAGGCACATCCCGACCACGGTGGAAGCGTTCATGAGATGCAACGTCTCAATGAGGCGCTGGAGGCCGCGAAGAGGGAGATCGGCGGGTGAGTGGAATCCCAGCCAAATGGTATGACCCGGAATTCCCAATCCACCAGCCAGGCAGTCCGGCCACGATCACCTCAAAGCGAGAGCTGCCTGGCGGGAAGACCGTTGACCTGGGAATTTTCATTTCCCCGGACGACCACAAATTCACAGAGGACCCGCGGCTCAGGCGAAAACCGCGCCTGCAAGCCGAGATCAGGCGCCCTGTTGTGATCGAGCGCTTCCACCAGCTCATGCTTCTTTACGTCAACGACATCTACGTCGACGTGTTTCTCGCGCCAGGAGCGGCGTATGACGTCACCCTGTCCGAAGAGCAACAAGCCCGCATCACCGAGGCGCTCGAGACTGAGTGTCTGCAAGCGCTGCGGTGCTGAACTCAGCTGTTGTCCGCAGTGTCATGGATGGAGCCACGATCCGTGCGATTTCTGCGGTTGTCAGAAAACCCAGTGGCCGGAGGACGATATGAAGAATCTTGCGACTCTCAATTATGACCAGCTGTCCCTGGAGGGCGGCGACTTCAAGAACCCGCGCGAGCACATCGACTCGAAGGCGATCTCGGAGCTGGCAGACTCGATCGCAAAACACGGGCTTCTGTACCCGCTCGTAGTCTGGAAGGTTAAGGGCCCGAAGGACAAGACCGTCAAGAACGTCGTGGTCGATGGCGGCCGGCGCGTGCGCGCGATCGGCAAGCTGAAGGCCGCGCGGCGCGCCCGCGGCATCGAGAAGGAGATCCCCGTTCGCTATGTCGAGGCCAAGAGCCCGACCGAGGCGCGCATCAAGGCGCTGACCGGCAATATCCAACGGAGAGATCTCTCTTCCTACGAGGTCGTCAAGGAGATGGCGACCCTGAAGGAGGAGGGCATGCAGCAGAAGACAATCGCGACGCAGCTCGGCAAGAGCGCCGCGTGGGTCTCTCGCCAGCTGTCGGCCTTCGCGAAAGCTTCCACCAAAGTCCTGAAGGCCTGGAAGCAGGGCGCGCTGCCCGACGACGATGTCCAGTCGATCACCAAGCTCAAGACGCACGAGGAGCAGGACAAGCTTCTCGACGAGACGCTCGCTCACCGCGAGAACGGCAAGGCCTCCAACGGCAAGGCCTCCAAGGCGTCGCGGGCCAAGGCGCGCCAGACCGTCAAGGACCAGACCGGCAACAAGAAGCCGGCCGCCGCCCGCAAGGTGCGCCCGACCCCGGAGCTACTCGAACGCTATATAGCGTTCGGAACGAAGGCTCCGAAGAAGGCGCGCTACGTCCAGGGCCTGCTCGCCGGCTTGCGACTCGCAAACGGCGACATCGCCGACAGCCAGCTCGATAAGGAGTGGCTGGAGTTCGCGTCCAAGTTCTACCAGACCGACGCGGCGCCGAAGAAGGCGGCGGAGAAGGACAAGTAGGGTGGTCCTTCACGTCGGCCGGCTCGAGGATGGTCGGTTCGCGCTCTGCGATGAACAGGGCATGCGAGTCATGTACTGCCGGGCCCGCGGCTTCCAGGCTGCGGCCGGCAAGTGGAGTGACAAGCACGAAAGACCAGAACGCATGGTCTCATACCGTGGACGCATGCGCATCTCCGAGTGGGCCGCGACGGTAACCTCTCTCAAGTTCGACAGCGCAAAGGAGGACGACAGTGCTGGAAATCACGACGGTGCGTGAGGAGGTGAGGATGTGCGGCTGGCGCAAGCCGGGCGCTCTCTATCTCGTCGCGGAGGGACTGGAAAGCGAGTGCGGCAAGCTTCCGCTGGCGCTCGGCAATTGCCCGACCTGCGGCTACGGGATCAAGTTTTCACGGGCCTGGACGTGGATCCAGCCTGCGGAGCTCGCCAGCCAGGTCGAGTGCGACCCGGACAAGCGCGGACGGGACAGCTGCGGTCCGTGCCCACTCTCGAAGGAGGAGGCATCGCAGCGAGTCCGTGACGGGCTTCTCTGGATCGGCAAGGAGCATTACCCGACCGTCGAGGACTACAGGAACGAGGCAAACCGCCTCGGAGTCTCTCGGCGCATCAAGGGTGTGCCGCGCGGCTTCGTGCCGGGCGATACATGGGTGTGGCTTGCGCATCTGGAGGCGGTGCCGACTTTCGATGGTTGGCTGCCCGGCGCTTTCGAGGTCTTCCGGCCTCGAGCCGTGCAGTACATCGTCAAGGAAGACGACACCGACGACGACCTGCAGAAGCTCATGGACCGCGGCATCACGCCCGTGCGCGTCGAGAAGGTCGGCGAGCAGCTGGAGATGGCATGAGGCACGTCTACGCAGACGGTGAGTGGTTCTCGGGGCCATTTGAGCGCGGCGGGATGGACAGGTACGTGCACCTGATTCGCGCAGACGACGATCCCGAACGCTCGCCGAGGGAAAAGCGGCGCGGACAGGAGACGAAATGGAACTCCGGTTGGTCGAGGAACAATCAGGAGATGTGGGAGGAGGGCATCCTCAACCACCTGTCAGATGACATACCTCGGACCTTCAACCGGATCATGGTGGAGATCGCCGACGCCAACGCCGACACCGCGTTCGAGAAGGCGCCCGACTGGGCACTCTGGAAGCTAGTCGAGACCTACCACCTTGAGTTCGTAAACAAGGCGCCGCTTCTCTTCCGCCGGCCGCCTGGCTGGAAGAAACACTACCGCAGGTCGAAACACACGAGCATCGGGGCCTGCGGTCGCTCAACCACCCTCTTCAAGACCGGAGAGAGTGTTCACGATGATTGGGACGAAGTGACCTGCCTCGCCTGTCAGCAACTCAGACCACAAATTGAGCGCTGCGAGGCGCTCGCGAAGGAGGACGAAATGGGAATGAAGCACAGAAACATCGAAGCCGCCAAGAGGGTCGCCGCCAAGGCCGATACCAAGGCTGCGAAGAAAAAGGAGGAGGTCAAGGATCCGGTGAACCCGATCCTGGCCGAGGGTGCCCGCCGGATGTTTGCGAACGCACTGATTGCGGCTCGCAAGAACGGCGAGAAAATCGTGCAGGGCTACTGCACACACTGCGGCGAGAAGAAGGGCAACCAGAAGACCTGTTGTCTGCTCTGCGCCCTGGTCGCTCAGCAGGAAGCACTCGGAGGAGCGGCCGACGAGAAGCAGATCGCCGAGTTCCTGATGGTGCCGGATCGGTGGCTGCTCGATCTCATCAGCGGCTTCGACAAGGACGGCGATTCCGTCACCTACCGGTTCGCCAAGCGCATCGGCGCCGGTCTCTGGCGCAAATACGGCAGTGGTCCGAAGAAAGCGCGTGCGTGATGGCGTTGAAGGATCTGACAGAAGAGGAGATCCGGAATGCCTTTGTCACTCTGGAGGACGCCTCGGAGCCAGCGGCGCTCGCTTCTATGATTAAGCCGTTCCGCAAGGCTCATCGTGATGTTCTTGCCGGCATGGTCCTGGCCTTCCTGGCAGACGCGGTCGATGTGGACATCGACGTGGCCTACGAGGCGGCCAAGGAGCTGAGAGAGAGCCGAGAGGCCGAGTTCGCCTGCGGAATTTGCTCTTCGCTGGACGATCCCGCGAAAGCGTGAGATATACTCCCCTGGCTCTCCGGGGAGGAATTGACCATGCGAGCGATTCTGGTACTACTCATTGCCTGCGCCCTCATGGCGCTGGCCGCACAAGTGGCCGCTGCCGAGGAGTTCGACGCAGGAGCGGTCGCTATCACGCACGAACCGCCGGCCGACGAGACGATCGAGCTCGGCGCCGGCGAAGCCCCAGCCGAGATCCCTGGCGTTCCCGACATCGAGGGAGACCCGATCGGCTCGGTCGAGCAGTTCGTGAGCGCCATCAAAGCCGGCAACTGGAAGATGGTCGGATCTCTCGCCCTGGCGCTCATCATGGTGCTGCTCGCCAAGGCCCGCAAGAAGGTAAAGTGGTTCAGCGGCGACCGTGGAGGCGCAATCCTCGTGATGCTGCTGGGTCTTCTCGGTGGCTTCTCCGCCGCGCTAGCGTCTGGCGACGGAATTGACTGGAAGCTAGCCGTCGGGGTCATAGGCCTCGTCTGGACTGGTGTCGGTGGCGTCACCTGGCTGAAGCGTGTCATCTGGCCCAAGGACGCTGAAGCATGAGCTGGGCACTCATCGGCATCGTCGGTGGATTGACGGTCGCGATTGCCGTTCTGGCTAGTGCCGGGTGGTGGTTCGGAAAACGCGGCTTCGACGCCATGGATCGCTACGTCGCCGAGGCCGACAACGCCATCGAGTTGCAGGCGGAGCTGGTCGCGGCCACACAAGCACAGGAGCGGACCATTGAGACTCTCAAGCACGTACAGGCCGACCGAGATCGACAGGCCAAAGTTAACCTGGTTCTCAAGAGCCAACTCGAGGACGCCGCGACGCAGCTCAGGGTGGCTGGTAACGCTGACGCTGCTGGCAGCATTCGCGCTGCTCTCGGCCGGCTGCGGGATCTGGCGGAAGAAGTGCCCGAAGTGCCCGAAGCCGCCCCCACCGACGACAGTTGAAGTCGCCAAGCCGTGCATGGAGCCGCTGCCCAGCTACGTGGCCGAGTGGATCAACGAGCTGGCGTGGCCGGACAAGGACGACAACGGCAACACGACCCTGTCGGAGAGAGACCTCGGTCTCATCAACGCAATCCTGACGGCTCTCGTCAACTACATCGAGCAGCAACTCACCGCCTGTCGAAAACCAGATGCCTAGATGCGTCTTCGGCGACGGTCCCTACCAATGCCCGAAGCGCGGCATCGGTGACCCGCCTCTATGTCTGGAACACTACGAACTCCTTCAGGAGGCCGAGTATGACGAGGACGACCCCGACGCTGAGCCAGATCTATTCCAAGATCTTCTCGACCGGTTCCTCGGTCATCCCTCCATTCGCTCCCGCATCGATCGGGTAGTCGAGGCGATCGGCGACCCGTCGCGCTTCCACCCGAACTACCAGGGGCCCGGCCAGGCTTACGCGGCCGAGGCACCCCCGCGGCCGAACCGGCCGCAGCACCCGCCCCCACACCCGCCCCCACGTCAGCCCCCCCTCTCCCTGGAAGATCCCAGGCAAATCCTACACTTCTCGCCCGACCAGGCGCTCACGGTGGATCAGGTGCGCAAGCGCCAGCGCCAGCTCGCACGGCTCGCGCACCCAGACCTCGGCGGCAGCAAGGAGGCGATGCTGCGCATCAATGACGCCGCCGACCGCCTGATTTCCCAACTACGCTGAATCTGTGGCATACTGGCATCGCTCTCCGGGGATCGTGCTGGGCGATGGCACTCCCGCGAACCTACGACGAAATCTTCAAGCGACACCGCGGGGCGTTGCCTCTCAACTATCTGAGAGCGCTCGCGAAAAGGGAGTCCAACCTCAACCCGAAAAGCGCTGGGGGGACGTACTGGGGCCTCCTCCAGGTCGGCTACGGAAACGTGCTGCCCTCCTATAACAAGAGGAGGGGCACGAGCTACACCAGAGAGGATCTCTTCAATCCCGACATCAACGTCATGATCGCCGCGGACCTCTTGAACCGCATCGTTCTGGCCTACCGGAAGCACCCACACTGGAATATGCGGGCCAACTGGAGCAACCCGGAATTCGTGAAGCTTGTGACGGCTGGATGGAATTCCGGCTACTCGGAGGCAGCTGGCGTCGGCCGCGTCGCCAGGTGGCTCGAGGAAAATCAGATCCCAGTGACACACGACAACGTGTTTCGGTATGCTGCCCAGGCCGGTGGCACGAAGCACCTCTCCAATACCGCGAAACAGCGCTGGCAGCGCTCCGTCGCGGATCTCTACTTCGCCGAGGGAGGGCCCGGAGACACGGGCACCCTCGTCAAGCTGGCCCTCACCGTGCTCATCTCGTGGGGCGTCTACCGGTATCTGCTCAAGTAGGAGGACCCCGTGAAACACCGCGCCACAGAGATCAAGACGCTCATCACCGACCAGATCGGGGTCTCGACGAACTTCATGACGGCCGAGTCCTGGGTCCAGGTGAAGTTGAGACTCGAAACCGCCGGGCCGGTAGCCGTCTCCACCCGTGAGAATATCGCCCCACCGCTGAGCGGAAAGGGCGGCCTACTCAATGACGACAACATGACCTTCGTCCTGAACAAGGGTGACCGCCTGTTCTACGTCGCCCAGGCCGTCAATCGCGTCCGCGTGATCATCGAGCCCGTTCCGGAGGTGCAAGTCGTCCCCGTTGCCTCCATCGAACCAGCTGTCCCCGGCGTCGAGCCCGCGAAACCCAAGAAACCACGGCCGGACCAACCAGCACGACTCCAGCGACGCAAACCACCCGGCAAACACCCACGCTGGCCCTAGGAGGTAGACCGTGAGCTTTCCGCAGCCAAGAAGCAGCATCTCCGTCCTGGAAGGCCAGGAGTTCTTCCGGCTCCACACAGAGCTTCAGTCCAACGGGGACATCTACGAGATCGACACCTCCGTCAAGGGGATGGTCATCGGGCCAAACTCAGACATCCAGAACGTGCGGATCTACTACTACGATCTTCAGGCACCGAACCAGATCGGCACGGCCCTGATCAGCGTCAATGACCCGTTCGTTACGCGGATGAACGCCCTGATGGCCAACGACTATCCGGGGCTTGGCGCCAAGGCGAGGGTTCTCGTCACCTCCGACGACATCATCCCGCATGTCGGTCAGACCTTCATCGTGTCGGCCACGGAGCCAAACAACACCTACGACCTTCAGGTCTGGCATCGCCCCTGGATCGACCTGATGTCCTATCATCGCGATCCGCCTGCGACGCCCGCGACGCGCGCGGAGAACCAGTGGCAGGAAACCGTCGTCATCGTTGGCCGCGCGCCGGCAAGCACGGGTGTCTCCTGGTACTTCTTCCCGCACTACCGGCGGAAGTACTTCCATGCTCGCTTCTTCAGCAACGTGCTGACCGACACGTACACCTACAATATCTACGGCGTGACGCTCTTCCCGTTCCGGAACTTCGGGGCGATCGGCGGTGGGAACGAATTCCCGTCAGTCAGCATGAACCTACTCACCACAGGCACGGTTCCAGCTCGCGTCGGCACGGTCGCCGGCAAAGTCAGCGCCGTGCTCTATAGCGACCGGGTGCCGGACATCTCTGTCCCCGTTGCACACCCAATCGGCTACTACGACTACATCTGCGTCTCGCTCGGCGGGGAAGAGATTGGGTTCACAGGGGACGACACGTCACTCGGCTTCGAGGTCATCTCGACCGACTGGGCATAGGAGCAAGCCATGCCAGCAGCAGACATCGATGAAGCGATCGCCGAGAGCCAGGCCGGCGTGAACCGCGTTGCGGCAGACGTCGCGCGCAATCTCTGGGATGCCGTCAATGACTGGGAGGCTACCTTCCTTCAGTTCAATGACACCATCGAGGCGGAGCGGACAGTTCGCAATTGGAAGGTCCCGGCACACCGCCTCCTGGCACTCATCCCAAATGCGAACCAGGACCAGTCCGAGCACGCCAATGACACCTTCCTGGTCGTCTATGGCGCGACCTGCGCGGTGAAGTACGCGGCGATTGATGGTCGCATCACCGGGGCCCAGCAGGCCATCTACCTCGCGGCCTGGAATAACTCCTGGGGGGCGTAGGACTTCACTTGCGAGTCTCAAGCGACAAAACGGCCAACCGACTGGACCGGCGCCTTCTCCGGATGCATATCAATGACACCACGGAGGGGGCCGACATCGCGTTGCCCGGTGACTCGAAGGCCAACCCCCCTGGCCTCGTCCTGCTTTGGCTGCTGACGGTCGTCGGCCTCCTCCTCTACCTCTTCGCCATCAGCTAGGAGCGACCATGCCCACTCGACCGATGCCAATGCTGCCAGATGGGCGTGAGCCGAAGATGACCAGCGGCTTCGGGCCTCGGAGCGGGGGCATGTACGACTTCCACTACGGCGTGGACGGCCTGTACCCGCACAAGGACGAGCTCGCCGGGCACCCGTGGACCTCCAGCTCGGGACGGTGGGCCGTCCCGCCTGGCGTGCCAGCGCTCGCCTACGCCGATGGCATCGTCAAGCGCTCAGCATGGATCAGCACCGGCGATCTCGTCACCCTGGACCACGGAGGCGGTCTCGAGACGCTCTACATCCATCTCCGCGACCGCCGCGTCAGGAAAGGCCAGAAGGTCCGGGAGGGGCAGCCACTCGGGACGATCTCCTTCAGCCCGTGGTGCAGGGATTGTCCCAAGGCCAAGCCGCCGCCGGCCAAGCCTCCCAAGGTCGGTCTCAACCACATCCACTGGGAGGTCCACAAGAACGGAAAGGCCGTGGACCCGAAACCCTACTGGAATGCCGCCAGGCTGGCGCCGATGCCGTTCGAGTTGGGCCCCTTCCTCGTCAAGCTGACGATCACCGGGGCGATCGCCTACGTCGCCTACCGCTACCTCTTCCGCTGAGCCGCGAGGTAGGCACTCGTCCAGCCACCGCGCCTCGAGGCCGGCGCAGCCAGGTGGATGGTGCAGAAAAGCCTCCAGGCACGCGCCTTCCGATCACAGGCCGGAACGATGCAGTCCTGATCCTCGGCCGGCTTCAGCCTAGAAGGGGCTTTGCTCTTCCAGGAACCCAACGAAACTCCGGTTGCCGAGAGCATCTGAGCCGCGAGCGGCGCGAATCAGCTCGATGATCTCCTCCGTACTGTGTCGCGTGACCAACTTGAGCGCCAGGGCTGCGACCAGACCAGAGCGGTTCCAGCCGGAGATGCAGGTGACCAGGACCCGCTGGCCATTGAAGAGGCGAACGGCAACCATCTTCGCGCAGCTCAGTACCTTTTTCTTCTCCCGCTCAGTGATCTTCGCGTCTTCGATCCCGCACCGGACGGCAATCTTGCGGAACCCACGGATGGCTGCTGGCTGATTGCTATCGGCCGCGAAGACGACCATGTCGAAGCTGTTCAGAAACTCGACGTCCTGCTGAAAGGGCATCGACCCGACCCAGAGGCCGGGTACCACCTCGTTGGCGTTCATCTTCGTGACGATTCTCTGTGCCTGCATGTATCCCCCGAGGGCGGCACTCTACCGAGTCGGCTTGCGAGTCGCAAGTCTAGGACTGAAGAACGCGGTGGCCGAAGCAGGCCAGGTAGGGTGCAGGGTCGAGCGCTCGGTTCACGCGGCCGGAGACAACGCCCTCGGTATAGTCCCAGAGCTCGAAGTGGCAGTGGTTCGGATCATTGCTACTTCGAGGGCTCTCACCGATGATGCCAATCTCCTTGCCTGCCGGAATATACAGGCCACCGGGCTTGTCGTCCCACTCCGGGACCAGGAGCTTCGACATGTGCGTGTGGTAGCTGAGCAACGGGAAGCCGGCCCAGGCGTGGTGATCGATCTTGATCGTCCAGCCCGTCGTGGTCTTACCGGCGAACCAGATGTGCCCCGGGCCAGGAGCCAAGTAGGGCACGCAGTTGCTGGGCATGTGAAACCACTTCGTCCGCTCCGGAATCTTCTCCGTCCGGGCGCGGTCGTTCTTGAACATGATGTCCACGCCCAGGTGCTGGCGCTCGTAGCCCTTCTTTCCCTTCTCCCCGATCTGGTAACGATTGAACCCGTCCGATATGCGAGGTGGGTCACGGTTCCAGATTGGCACTGGCCACACCCAGCCCGAAAAGTTTCCCTTCGGAGTCGCTGTTGGGTCTACTGCCTGCGAGATGTGGTAGAGACCCGGAATCGACGGCTTCGTCCCAGTCTGCCGATCGATCTCCTCGCGTATCTGCTCGAGTAGCTCTCGGTCGGTCACAGGGAAGCCTCCTTGCGAAGCCTCTGCTCCACGTCTGGAATGAGTGCCGCAAGCTGATCGATGTGCCGCGGTGAAAACCAGTAAGTCTGCTTCGTGTCGCCATCCTTCGGGTACTCCCGGAAGAAGGCGAAGGAAAACTGGTCATGCCCGCGGTTGCTCCGGCGCTTCGTGATGCGGGCCGCCACGCCATCCTCACCGCGGAGGATGGCGACCTCTTCGTACTCGTTAGGGGGTTCGCTCATGTTCGGAATTCTCGCTTGTCGCTCGTGTTGGACTGCGGCCAGATGGTGATCTCCCTCCCTGGGGGCGCCTCGTATTCTTCCAGAAAGGCGTTCCGAGCGCCACGGTGACTTTGCGCGGTGATACTTCGGATGGTGCCGTCGATCCAGCGAATCGAGTAGCGCTCCTTCTTTGCCATCGGTCTCTCCTTACCACTTGCCCAGTGGGCAGTTTTGACTCGCAACTACGGTCTTTTCAGCTAGATAACACTTGCAGACCACACACTTGTTCTTGTGCCGCTTCGGACAGCGCACACAGAAGGCTCGCCTGGTCAAGATTGTGATGTCGTCGGCGCGATCGATCCCGACCACTGCCTTGACGAACCCGACCGCTCCCTCGAGCCAGTTCACCGGCCGCGCCTCCTTGCTACCTGCTCCGCGACAGCATCGAGCTCCTCACGGCGTGAGTGGTCTACGTATTGAGCGGCCGTGGCGATAGACGCCCAGCCCATGTGCTGCCGAAGTTTCTCAAGATCACCCCCGACTCCATCGAGAAAGTGAACAGCGTAGGTGCGTCGAAGACGGTGGGGGGTAAGCTCTGAAGGAGGTATGCCGGCAGCCTCGGCGAGGCGACCAAAGAGCCGGTAGAGCCGAAGTCGAGCAGCTTTATAGCGAAGCCTCTCTGCGCTTCTCGGCATGATAAGGTCGTAGGCATGTCGCCATCCCTTCTGCGCCGCAAACCAGTCCAGATGCTCACGGAAGGGGGCAACCGTCCATTCGATCTGGCGACCGCTTTTGCCGCGGTAATTGAGAAGTCCCGTCCGCACACCCTCGCGCACCGCCCGCTTCGTGAGCCGACAGACGTCGCCAACCCGGAAGCCACGCATGCAGATCATCATGAGCGCTGCTGCTTCTGCTTCCTTGAAGGGAAGTTCGTCGACGGCTGCGATCACGCCGTCCCACTCATCGAGGGTCAGCGGGCGCTTCTCGTGTATCCGCTCCGGTGGCGGGAGCTTCAGGTCATCGAGCGTCTCGAGCAGCGAGGTGTCTTTCGTGTACTTGGCCCAGGCCCGGAGTGCCGCAAGATTCGTGCGCTTGGTCTTTGGCGCGAGCCCGTCGCGGACGAGGCGGCCGGTGAGGCCGCGCCGGTCGGCGAGGCAGTGCGCGACATTGTGTGCGTAGAGTTCCGCCGTCCCCTCCGTTCGGCCGCGGCCGATGAGCCAATCTGAAAACCGCTGGATCTGCGCTTGTTTGGAGGGCATCTGAGGATAAATATTGCTTTAGATTCGCAAACTGGTTGACGAAAGGCAAGCCGAACCCTAGGATGTAGCTGCAGAACCCTTCGGGAACTCGGATCGTCCTCCTTGCTCCCACCCCGCTTGCGCCCCTGCTTCTTCGCCGTCGTAGGGGCGTTTTTTTGCCTTGAAGTCGGCGGCGCTCTTGGGTAGCCTCAATCTGCCGGGCCGATTGGGCGAGGGTTATCATCTTGACCATGAACGCCGAAAGGCATTTCCCTCCCCGCCACTTGCCCGGCATTGACAACCAGCTCTCCATTTGCCGAACAAAGGCAAAGGGCCCACCGCGAGCCTGAACGTTACAACGCGCGCAGTAGATCGCGAATCGCGGTAGGGGACGCCGGCACGTACAAGCAATCACGCACGGCGTCCCCGCCTTGATGCGGTGAGGGACGATCCCCAGCTTGGGCTCATAACCCAATGCCCCTTCAGGTTTGACTCCTGGCGCCGCTACCAAGACCGCGGCCTCTCGGTGGGGGCCTACACGCACCATTCGACTTAGCTCAGCCTGGTAGAGCTCCGAACTAACACTTCGGTGGTCGAGAGTTCAATTCTCTCAGTCAAAACCGCCCCCACCACTCGGCCGCGGTTTTTCTGTTAGGCTCCCCGTGATGCGACTGATCGACGCCAACACGGGTTACGAGCCTAAAGCAGGCGAGACCTTCAAAAACGTCCTCGGCTACGTGACGATCCTGAAGGTGCGCGAGGGCATCTTCTCGGCCAAGGTGCTGGTCTCGATCAATGGCGATGACCCGCAGTGGTGGCCGCTCACCGTGCGCTACCTACACCCCGGCTTCCCGTTTCAGAAGGTCGGCTTCCTCAACAGCTAAAGCTCGACGACCGCGGCGGAGCCGATGATCCGGTAGGGCCGCCCGCGTGCCTGGCAGAACCTCTTGAAGACATGGTGGGGCAAAGCGTTCTGATTCCACTCGTCCGGCCAATCCCAGTCATCGCAGATGATGAGGCCGTGCTCGACCAGGTGGTTGGCGGCGAACTCGAGCTCCCACCTCATATTCGCCGCGCCGTGGTCGGAATCGTGAATGAAGAGATCCCACGGCCCAGTTAGAGCCGCAAGTTCTGGGAGCACCTTCTTGCTCTCGCCGGCCAGGAAGGTGAATCGGTCAAAGCCATTGAAGCCCAGGGTGTCGCGGATGGCATCCATGGCCTGCTTCTGGCTGTAGTGCCTCGGGTCGCAGCTATACAGTGCGCCGTGTCCATTCCGATCGAGCGCGCGAAGGACCAGGGACGCGCCCACACCGAAGCGCGTCCCTGTCTCGATGACCTTCTCGGGCCGGAGGATGCGGCAGATCGCATAGACGTAGTCCTGGTAGAGCAACGGCCCGTGGCTGTGCAGTCGCTTGTGGTCCGGGATCGCCTTGGCCTCGGCGAGAATCGGGCCCGGGTCGACATTGTGGCGGACGGCTAGGTCGCGAACGTAATCCCAGTCACGCATCCGGCGAGAATAGCGCACCTTCGAGCGGTGAGGCCTGATGCAGATCGCGAGTCGGTTCGCAAGGAAAATCAGTTGCATCTCCCACCACCTGGTCGTGGAATTTTTCACCAAAGTTATCCACAGGTTATCCACACGGAATTTCGCGCACTTGGAATTTTTTCCCTCCACGTCGGCAGATAACTTGACCGGCCGTCACGAACCGTGTGAGATTACTATCCGTCATGGAGGACGAGCCGTTGACCCAAGAGGAAGCTGCCCGCCTGCTCCGCGCTGAGCGGAAGCGAGCGAACCTCACACAGGACGAGATGGCGAAGGCCCTCGGCATCGGCCAGAGCCACTACAGCCTGCTGGAGCGCGGCAAGAGGCGCTACACCGTCGTCTACCTGATGAGGGCGAAACGGAGACTTGGCGTCAGCTACGAATCTCTGCTGGGAGAGACCGAGGGGGACGAACAGAAATGCCACGCAGACGGGTAGCGGTCCGGCCGGACAAGCTGTCGCACACGAAGATCACGCCGCGGCTGATGGAGTGGGGCCCCTGGGAGATGATGTCTCCGACCGCGCGCTGTCTATGGATAGGGCTCTACGCTAGCCCAGAGGCGCGCAGCGTCGCTCCAGGCCTCTGGAGGGGCGGTGTCGCAGTGATGGCCGAGTCCTCGTGCCTGGGAGTCACGGACACACAGAACGCACTGAGCGAGCTGAAGGAGCGAGGCGTCCTTCTCTTCGATCCGGCGACCCGCGTCGCCATCTTCACGAGGCTTCCGGACCGTGCAATGCGCCCCGCAAACGGCCGCTGCATCGTCCGCTACTACAAGCGATGGGCGGAGCTGCCGGATTGCCTGTTGGTGGATGCCTGGATTCATCTGCTGCTCTGGCTCTGTCACCCCATGACGGGGGACCATGAGAAGCACTGGGACAGCACTTTTGGGGACGCGACAGGTGTAATGTCCAGCACAATCCCGATTTTCCCAATTGAAGGCGTCATTACGAACTCCGAAAAACCTGTTGTTCTGGCCAGCACAAATGGTCATGACGAAGCCTCCCGTGGAGAACCTGAGGACAAGGTAGCACAAACATCAATGTTTCAGCAAGGATCCGATACGGTATCCGAGACTGTTGAGGATACCCTACTTATTACTTATAGCTTGTCCGGAGTAAGAGAAGGGGGTGTGGGGGAAGAGAGGACCCGGGGGCCAGCCAACGGGGCGGACTTCCTGGAGGGGCGCAGGCGGAAACCGCGGCGAAAGCCAGAGCGCCCCTTCGCCATCAAGGACCTCTTCGCGGCGCTGCGCGAGACCTCGGCCGGGCGGGTCGCAACGACGCCATGGGACGTGAGGATGGCGAAGCCCCTATGGGACGTCATCGAGGCTTGTGGCCAAGCTGAAGTAACACTTGAGGACGTGCGGCTGGCCGGCGACTGGCTCGCGGCCGGCGGTCTCGGCTATCGCGATGACCTCGGCATCCCCTGGATCGCGAAGACTGGCGAGCTCCTCAACGCCGTCGCGAAGGCGCGGCTCTGGGGTGAGGCCGGCCGCGGAAAAGTTGAGAGTCACAAGAAGGGTTCTGGGCGAGGGGTGACGGCCCGCGATCTTGCGGACCGAGCCGCCTCACTCGAGGCTGACGGACAGTAGGAGGACGACGGGGCATGATCTGGCACGATGGACCACGGTGTCCGCACTGCGGGCGAAGGTTTTGGACGGAGGCCGCGCTGTGGAAGCATTACGAGCGCGGATGTCGGAAGACACCAAAACAGAAGTGGGAGAAGCCGAAGGGCCCGCTGTCGCTCTACCCTAACAATCGGCGATGTAGTTAGGAGGACGACATGCGGGAACGAATAGGACGATCGGGATTGCGGCGCGCTGAGCTGGAGCAAGAGTGCGCGATGATTGGAAGCGCCCTTGGCGACGTACTCAAGGCAAGAACACCTGGCGCTGGGTTCGCGCTTCTTCTTTTCGACTTTGGCGAAAAAGGGAACATTGCCTACGTCTCGAATGCGAACCGCGAGGACATGATAGAGGCGCTGGGTGAGTTGTTGGGGAATCTGAAGGCGGAGACACGGTAGGAGGAGGAGGATGGAGGAAAAACCGACCGATGCCGCGATCCTGAAAGAGCTTGCGATAAGGATTCGACAACGACTCGACGAGGTTGATGCGGCCGATCGTCGTGCCGAACGGGCGGAGGCCCAGCTCGAAGGATTCCATGACGCCCTCGCTGCTATTGCCCAGCACGGGCCACAGCCGAGATGCCAGTGTGGATGCAATGAGGTTGGCAACGAATGTGATGCGGATTGTGCGGCCCAGATGGTCGGTTTTGCCATGACGGCACTCAGTAAAACTGACTGGAAGGGCGCCGCTGAGCGTCGTGACGAGTGGGAGCGCGGTATCATGGAACAGCTAAAGAAGCTGTTCGCAGAGGCCGGTGTGAAGATTCTCGTTGGCCCGCGAGCCCCACTTCAAAACCAGATGGAAGGCCGGCTTCAGAGCGAGGACGTGAAGCTCTACTTCCGCCTTGAGTTTTCCAGGCGCGGATTCTAGGAAGAAGGACGAGATGAAAGAAAGACACACCTCACCGGAGCTGCTTCAGAGGCTAAACGCCGCGACAAGGGCTGCTGCAGACAAATTGGGCGACGACTGCGGTGCGGTCATCGTTGTCGGAGTAATGCGCGATCCGGACGGTGTCGCATTCCCAATCAAGGATCTTTGGAACTCCGCCTTTACCGACGAGAACATCCGTGACATCTACCCGTTGGTTGGCGAGGTATTCAAGCGGTGGATTGCTGGGCAAGCGAAGGGTGAGCGTGGCGACGAATGCCCCGACTGCATCAATGCCATCAACAGCGGCGAATTGCTATGCAAGCGCCACCTGGATGAGTACTGAGAACAAACAGCTCTTTATCATCATGGCTACCAAGTACCCAACCCCATCACGGCAGCGACCAGACGTTTTCAACGTGTGCGTGAAATGCCTCTTCTCGATTCCGAGTACAGAACCGATCGGCTTCGAGTTTCTATTTGGTGAGCACTGGGTTACCTGCCACGCCAGCGACAAGGACTGCTTAGACCGTCAGGATAAGTGCAGGGATCGCCACAGGCGCGAGATAGCTCATCGCATGAAGTTTCTAGCCGGAGGTCACTTGGTGGTGATACGCGATCTGCTAGGCCACCACTTCGACACCTATGGGAACTACTACCTGAAAGTCGAGGAGGGCGCGGACCCGCTTCAGCGAGCCGAACAGTTCATTCGCGCTCAGGATGAGACGTGGGGTTCTCTCGCGGGGAAGTGCGTTCTCATCGTCGAAGAGATCCTCTCGGACGGCGCTAGCTAAACCACAGTTTGTTATCAACGGAGGACGACAAATGTCACAGCCAATGGATGAGCAAGAGGTGAGGCGCCGTCGTCAGCACGCCACCGCGGGCGCTCATATAGCTCAAGCTGTTGAGCATCTTGCGCGTGCCCAGGAAGCAGTGGCGGATCTTTGGGCCGGGGGCCATGCGATTAGCAGCTACTACCTCGACCAGCTCAGCCGCGCGGCGAACGCGCACCTACAGATTGCGGCTCACGGAGACGAGTTAGGAGGACGAGATGGCCAAGATTGACCCCATACCATTCGCGCAGCACCTCGTCGGATACGCCTGCGGCGTGATGCGCGCAATCACCGAGGCGCTCGAGAGTGCCCAGACCAACGAGGCATACAGCTGCGAGCAGTTCGAGAAGGCTCGCGATTTCATCGATGAGTTTCTCGTGCAGCACAAGACGGAGAACTCCTCAGGGGAGCCCGTGGGGTACGGTCCGCTTCGATGTGGCGAGTGCCTCGCATGTCGAAAGAATGAACCGTGCTTTGATCCGCCGACGGCTCTTTGAGAACAAACAACGCTTTATTATCACGGAGGACGATGTGACGGACGTAGAGCGAGAATGGGCGAAAACGATCATCGACGGAGATAGGCTGGCGCTGTGGGCGCTAGATAGCTGCGATGAGTTCGACACCGACATGTTCGGCGACGAACTTGAATGGCTCAGGTTTCGCTTTGGGGAAACGTGGTACGTCTGGAATCCAGATGACGACTGGGACGGCGAGGGTGTCGCTGTGGCTATGCTGATGGTGAAGGCGGTCGAGAACTCTCGCGCCGCCGCCGAAGCCGAAATCGAACACCATGTCAGGAAGCGGGTTGAGTTAACGCAGGCGGTGCGTCCGGCGGTTGAGTGGATGGAATGGTGGCTAGATCAGCAGGAGTGCGAGTGCGAGGGCATCGGCCATAATTGCGGGCGGGATGGCCGCCAGCGCGAATACCGGGTGGCACGCGCCGCGCTAGACGGACGCTGAGTAGGAGGACGAGGTGGCTGAATCGAGTGACGAGGTTGCTGAGTGTGCAGGCTGTGGTGGTGAAGTCCCCTTCATTGACGCAATCGCCGAGAACAACCAGCAGTGGTGTAGTTACATCTGCATCGCGCGCGACGTTTCCACGAAGGCGATCGAACGCGCAGCAGAGAAGCCAACCCGACTTCGCAAGGGTTGGAGGAGCACCGCGATCGCCTACATTGAGGTCGTCGCGGACGCGGAGACGATCGGTGCGTTCCGCGACTGGATGCGAGCGGAGAAGATAACGTTCTACCACAGCTGCTCGCCTTACAACCCCCTGGCCCACAGTGGCTACTTCCGTGAAGCGGAAGCGAAGCGCATCGAGGCGTGGCTGGGTGCCCACGTCGAGCAGACGTGGCCGCAAGCCGGCCGCGTCTGAGAATAAACGACGGGTTTGTTATCAGAGGAGGACGGGATGAGTGAGGTCGATGAACAGCGAGAGGGGGATTGACGGTGCAGCAAAGAACCAGGTGCCGCGAAATCCTATCGACGCACGCCGGTGCTGTCGAGTGTCGCCGCAACCGCGACACCGGGACCGTAATTACCCTCTATCGAGCCAGTGAGGCGGGCTTGGACGATGATCCATGGACGCCGTGGGCGACCGTTTGTGAGGATCATGGATCTATCGTGCTTCACCGGACACGAGCGGATGGCCGTTCCGCGATCGCACACCCGGATTGGTGTCGCGAGTGTGCCGAGCTGTACGGGCGGTGAGAATAAACGACGGTTTGTTATCAACGAAAGGAAGGGAAAGACATGATCTTTAGAGTCGAAAACAAGTGGAGCGGTGCGAGGCTCGTCGAGGCGCATGCCCTGGACGAAGCGATCTCGAAGGCACGCGACGCAGAGATCGGCGAGTTCAAAACCTCCTACGCGGAGAACGCGATCCCAGGCAAGAACCTCGAGCCGAAGGATCTAGAAGAGGCACTGGTAGACTTTCGGCCCGATCTCGAACCATTTCGGGCAGAACTTGTCGCGCAGGAGGTGCTCCGCTAGCTAAACGACGGGCGTGTTATCAGTGAGGGAGACATGCCAGAGACTAAATCCGACGCCACCCAGCCGCTAAAGGCGTGGGCAGTACAGCACGACTCGCACGGGATCTGCGTTGACACGCTCTGTTTTCTGCAGGAGGGCGACAAACCTGAAGGCGACCTCGCGTGGGTGCGCCTCCCCTGGTTGGATGAGCCGGAGGGCGACGAGAGTCGGTGTTTCGAATGCCGGAGCACCAACCTAGAGTTTGAGGAACGGGTCACATGTCGCACATGCGGCAAGGTCAGCCCGTACTAGGAGGATGACATGTACGGGAAAACGGTGAGGAAAAGGGTCCGCGCGGTACTGGAGGAGACAACTCGCGCGGAGGCTCACGTTGAGGTGGACGTGCCGGTCTATGTCTGCCAAGCCTGCGAAGAGCAGGCGGAGGCGGAGGTTACCTCGATGCGACGCCAGGCCGCAGACGAACAGCTCTACGTGAGCGGATGGAAAAAACCGGAGGGGTGGATTGACACGGTGGTGTCGGACGATAAGTCACTTTGCCTCTGTGGGGGCTGTCTCTCGATTGCGCTTGCAGCCGTGAGCCTGGAGCTGGAATAGGAGAACTGGATGAGCACCAAAGAACACCCATACCGGAAGATCGCCAGACAGGGGGTGAAGTACCGAGATGGTGAGGGGTGGATCGACTCGGGAAGTGGGAGGCTTCTCTGCCCGGGCAACTCTCGGCTTGTGACTCTCAATCTGAAACTTGGCGGTGTTGTCAACCACTGCGTGCCTATGCGAGATCTGCTCCACATCTTCCAGATATACGCCCTGCCTCCGCCCGGGTGGGAACCACCACCGGCTCCCCCAGTCGACGCCTGCGAGGGTGAGATTGCGATTCAATCCGACGCGACAAACACGATCGTCTTTAGCCGATCCGTTCGCGGGCTTGTCGACGATTATTGGTCGCGTCTCACGCGCGATGAAGTCCCAATCACGCTTCTACGCCCGCTTAGCTTTTGGCCAAGTGACTCGATCCGCCTCATCGGCCTCGGAGCACGCGACGGCACTGAGGTGGAACTGCACGGTTGCTTTGACCCCATCCCACCGCGCACAGGCGTGGGCTGGAGCTAACTAAATACGAGTTTGTTATCAACGGGGGTTGAGACTCTAAAGGAGGTTGGCGTGAACGGAGCAATGGAACTGTTTTTCCGCGAGCTGGTAGACGAGTATGGCTCGGAGGGGGTGGCTCGCGTCCTACTCGAGCGTCTCTACAAAAATTGCCAGGAACAGTGGCCACTCAATACGACGTGGGCCGCCAGTGACGAGGGGATAATGACTCATGTTCGTGGGTGGCTACGCGAAGCAGCGCAGCGACGAACAGGGGCGGCCGGATGACGGCACGCAAGACATTCCGCGGCGAGAAGCGGGCGACGAAGGCCGAACTTAAGAAGGAAGCACGGGAGATCGCGAAGTTCGTCGAGATGTTGTTGCAATTCTCGCACGAAGGCCGCTTCCGTATTCTCCGCGCGCTGTCGGCCTACTTTCGCAACTACAACGGAGACGTGAAATAGGAGGACGACGTGAGTTACGAACACTGCGAGAAACACGACGAGGATGCGACCAACGGCTGCATGGCGTGTGAGAAGGAGCGGGTTGCAGCGCTGACGGACGCTGATGTCATCAGCGAACTCTCCGCCATGGCCAGTGGCAACTATCGCCGGACGCCAGAGGAACCGATGTTTGTCCGCGCCAACGAAATTCGGAAGCGCTTGAGCAAGGGGCTTGAGGAAAGCGTGGGTGAGTCGTGCGTCGAGTCGCTACGAAGAATGGCGAAGCAGGCGCGCGACAACCTCACCGACAGGGAGCGCGAGATCCTCGACAAGCACTTTACACCTCCGCGTCGAGCGGACTCCACGGCCGCATTGCGCACGGAATTAGGGGAGGGGAAGTACACCAGGTGGATGGCGCGGCTTTCGGACGGCGAACTCGTCGGCTTGCTATGGTTGGTCGGGGAGTACGCGGCGAGATCCGACTCCCAGGAGCACGACATCGCAAAGTTTGATCACCCAGGGGACCGCCGGAAGTATGGCGCGTTGAATGGCATCGCTGCCTTCAAGCGCAAGCCGATGAGCCTCGATCTGGTTCGTCTCTTCATGCGCAACTGCGTGAATGGAGAGTAGAAGGACGTCATGGAAAATGTCTATATCGCGATAGTCGTCGGCACGACCACGCTCCTGGGCGCGCTCATCGGCGTTCTCGGCGGGCACTTAGCCTCGCGGCGTCGGGACCGTGGAGACTGAGAGCAAAACATGAAGTTATCTTCACGGAGGTCACGATGAAGATCCGCATAGTCAAGCCATCGCAGCGACTGCTCGACTACATCGGGTCGCTTGTGTCGCTCGAGGAACGGCGAACAATCACCGACGATGAACTGCTCAGGCGAGACCGCGCGTCCGACGACCTGTGGAACGACCTCTCGGACGAGGAACAGGAAGAGGTTCGATCTGGAACGGTGTCCGAAGCGGAAGCCGAGGGTCTCCTGGCCGCACTGAAGCGTCGACCTTGAGACTAAACACCAATTTATTATCAGGAGGCCGAGGTGAAGGAGATCATGAAAAAATCAACGCCACTGACGGTCTACGACTGGGTGGCCTGTGTCGCTCGAATCGTGCCTGAGGCAACCTTTTCAGCCGGGACTCGCATCAGGGACAATAAGCACCGCGTTGTCGTCGAAACTCCATGGATGAACCTGGAGTGCGTAGTAGAGGAGGATAAGGCGGAGGCTGTTCGCGATCACTTATACACGAAGCGCCCATGTATCGCATGTGAAGGAAAGGGATATGTGGGAACCGCACGGGCTCGATGTGCGCACTGCAATGGGGCAGATCTTGAGAGTCGCAATCGCGAGAGCGAGTGCGGCGATGAGCCGGAGTTCGCGATTTGCAGTCAATGCGGGCTCGCCATCGTGCTTGCAGCCAAGGAGAGCGGGCGACTGGTCAAACACGAGGACCCGTGTTCGCGAAAGCCCTGCCTGGGCATGGCCTCAACGGGTTCGCCGAAGTAGGAGGACGACGGCATGGACTGTTTGCTAACTTTGGACGAGTTTGTGGAGGAATTCGTCAGGGAAATGACTCGTGACGCAGATGCTTTCAAGTTGCACACAGAGGGACAGACGATGGCGCCAGGACGGATGTGCGTCGACGAATGGCATCGCCTGTATGTCGCCTTCCTGGACCAGCGTGGCGACGGTGTGCGCAACTAGGAGGACAACATGGCACAACTAGACCAGGCATGGCCGGAGCCGAAGGAACGCCCAATTTTGTTCAGCGGACCGATGGTGCTGGCGATCCTTGCGGGCAAGAAGACGCAAACGCGGCGGGTGATTAAACCGTCGTGGTCACGATGTCTCGACTTGGACGATCCGGACGACCGCGAGAAAGCGCGGCTGGGTTGTCCACACGGCACATCTCGGGATCGGTTGTGGGTCCGTGAGACATTCTACTGCGACGACTACCGCTACCCGAACGCTCCACCAGGAGAACTCTTACAGCTGATGGAGTATCGAGCTGACCATGATTGTCGGACGTGGGAGGCGGGTTGTCCATGCTGCGATGAGGAGGGGCGCGCGTCTTGGAGGCCGTCTATTCATATGCCCCGATGGGCCTCGCGGATCACACTTGAAGTGATCGCTGTGAGGGTTGAGCGAGTGCAGTCGATCAGCGAGCAAGGCGTGCTCGCCGAGGGCATCGAGCCCGCGATCGTTGCCGGTGCGGCCTGGCACTGGCGACCGTTCCAGCACCTCTGGGACTCGATAAACGCCAAGCGCGGATACCCGTGGGCGGAAAACCCGTGGGTCTGGGTCGTCGAATTCAAGGTCCAGCGAAACTAAACCACGGTTTGTTATCAGTTGGGATTGAGACTCTAAAGGAGGACGAGATGAATGGAGCAATGGAACTATTTTTTCGCGAGCTAGTAGGCGAGTACGGCCCGGAGAGGGTAGCCCGTGTTTTACTCGAGCGCCTTTACAGGAATTGCCAGGAACAGTGGCCGCTCAATGCAACCTGGGCCGCCAGCGACGAGGGAATAATGACCCACGTTCGTGGCTGGCTATCCGAGGGCGACAGACCTGAGCGAGTGGGATGCCCCGGAGCCACCCACGGGCAGAACAGAGGTGCGGACTGCGACGCGGGCAGCGGACCCGCACCTCAGCCGCCCGTCATCTTGTTCCATCCTGCAGGCAAGAAGCTGGTCATCGACCACTCGACGCACCCAATCACGCTCCTCGGTGAGGATGCGTTGGGTGGCGAAGTCCAGCCAATCGTCAACATGCGGCCAATCAACAAGTATGGCCGCGTCGTCGAATCGCACATTGTTCTCATTCCGAACGCATCGTCGCTGCAGCTCTCATGGCACCCGGCTTACGTGTGGCCGGGAAACACGGTGTACATACCAAGTGACGGCATGGACATGGTGACCGTGGTGATGGATCGAGACGGGCGCATGCTTTCGACTGTCACGCGCGACTTTCAATAGGAGAGGCTGATGTCTACAGCGTGTTCATGTGTGGCCATCTCTGGAGAAGAAGGCTACGATCACTGGGGCGAGGAACTGTGCATCGCCGGCACCGAGCGCCAGTGTGTTGAGTGCAATCGCCAGATTGATCTCGGCGAAGAGTACGAGTACAGCTGGGGGGCGAGGCTCGACGATAACGAGGAGGTCGAGGAGTTCAACTCGTTCATTACCTGCGTTGACTGCACGTCGATGCGTCAGGCGTTCTTTTGCGAGAGCTGGTACGTGGGTAGAACCTGGGATGACCTGGAGGAGCACCTGGCCGAGGTCGTGCAGTACGGCGACGGCGTGTCGAGCGAGTGCATGGCACAGCTGACGAAGTCCGCACGCGATGACGTGTGCGACATCGTCGAGAAACTCTGGAAGGAGTGGGACGATGATGAGGAGGCCGCATGACCTGCACGCCATTCAAGAACAAGGACGGCAAGGTGATAGCGATCGTCTGCACGCGCGGTGACCGCGGACGCCGGTGCCGCGTGCCTGGCTGCGACCGCCGCGCGACCAAGCAGTGCGACTACCCGGTTACGAGTCACAAGTCGGGCACCTGCGATATGTACCTGTGCGATGCCCATGCGACCACGAAGGGCCCAGATTTGGACCACTGCCCGGCGCATGCCAGGGTCCACCAGCAGCAGGAGCTGTTTGCGCCATGAAACCGCCTAGAGACATTCAATTAGTCGTCATGGGGATACTCGTGATTCTGATAGCCGTTTTCGTGATCGCCTACTCGACCTTCATCTGGAAGAAGCCACTCTGGGCGCGGATGCTTGTGTCTGGTGGCTATGGACTATGGGTCTACATCGGGACGTTGTTTTTGCGCGAGGGGCTGCGAAGTGCGGAGGGATGGCATGAAAAAAAGTGAAATATCAAAAGTGCTCACAATGCTACTGGGTGCCTACCCGAACGCCAATGTCACCGAGGAGACGATCGTCGTCTACGAGACCATGTTGTCGGACCTTCCCTCGAATGACGTGGTGCAGATCGTCTTGGAGCACATCGCGAGCAGTAAGTGGTTCCCGGCGATCGCTGAGATCCGGGAGAAGGTCTTCGACAAACAGCTCGACTTGCCACCTGCCGAGGCAGTGCTGGCGTGGCTGAGTGATGGGTCAGTCCCAGAGGGCTCGATTCCTCGAGAGGCCGTGAGGCTTTGCGGCGGCTACCATTCCTACCGACACAGTACGAAGCCGGAGATCTGGCGCGCCGAGTTTCGCGCTACCTACGAAAAATTGCGCAAACGCGAGCGCGCGAAGCTATCGGATGCCGGCCTGAGGACTCTTGTCGAGTCGTCCTTCAGGGTGCTCAGTGGGTAGACGTCGACACAAGGAGTCGAAGATCCCATGCCACTGTTCGCGTTGCGGGTGTCGCATGGAGATCGAGGCGTGGCTGCTATCGGCCGCACGCGGATGGAACCAGAATTGGAAGCGCCGTGAGGAAATCACGGCTGATGACATCGCGCTTTGCGAGAAATGCCAGAAGGCCCTCGCCGAACCACCACATGAACAGCAGGCGCTGTTCAGGAAGGCAGGAGAATGAGTTTTCGCTGTGAATGCTGCGGCGAGCCGCAGGCACCAAGAAAGCGACCGAATCGAGTCGTGGTTGAGACTCGCAAGGTGTTCGAGGGTCACGGCTACGATCGAAAGATGCGAACGGAGATTGCCAAGGAGGAAGACCGCTGCGATGTCTGTGCGGTCGGCACCATCGCGGTCGGCCAAGGCGGTGAGGAGCAAGCATTCAAATCTGGCCTGGTGACGCTTGGCGACCGGATGCAGAATGGCGTGTTCGACGCGGTCATGGATCCGGAGATCTTCACCTTCAAGGGACAGGAGGGGCCCGTTGTCGGCTCGCAAGGGACAAAGCTCGTGCCGAGTGAGTCCTAGGAAGCGCCGGCCCGTGATCGACGAGGCTGACGAATTCCTCGGCAAGGTGTGGTGGAGTCCCGCCATCGACCATCGCTTCTGTAAGCGCTGCAAGCCGCATGCGATGGAGTTGGCCTCGATCGTCGGGCGGGCAATCGCTCTCATTGAGGGCCTGCGAGGTGTGCGATGAGTGACGAGAAAGCACTGGCGGAGCGCGTGGAGCGCGAGTATATCGAATGGCGCCGTGCAAACAACGCCTATCAGGCCGAGTTGGCAAGGGGCTTCAACGTCGTAGAGCGCGGTAAGGATGAGAAGCGCGCCCGAGATGTTTACGGACTAACCTCATTCGACGCCGCGCCCGAACTCGCCCGAGCCTACCTCGACCTGTACGAGGAAAGCATCAAGCTCAAATGTTGGCAGGACGGCCCAGCGACGCATAGGCTGATACGCCAAGAACGCGACTCCCTCCGCGAGCAGCTCGACGCGAAGCAGAAGGTGATCAACGCCAAGAACCGCGACCTCGACTACAAGCTAGAGCAGCTCGCCACCGCCCGCGCCAAGGTCGAGCGCCTGGAGGCAGATGTCACCATGCGCATGGACAACCTCGATTCGCTCACACGCCACTGGGATCAGCTTGAGAGCAAGTGGGCGCGCGAAAACGAGCGCCTGCGCGGGGCGTTGGAGGAAGGGTGCCATCGCGTCTCGCGTTACGTTTGCGTCGAAGACGAGGTGGACGAAACGCGCGTATGGCAAGGCGCATCGGAGGGTGACCGAGAGGCGTCGGAGCTCGAAACGCTGGAAGCAAAGGCCGATTGCTGGCCTGTCGGCTCCGTGATCGTGGCCTACGAACCAGACACCCGCGCCGCGCTCGGTGGGGAGGGGTAATGGTTGTGAGTCTCAAGACCTGCCAGGTCAACTGCTGCATGAACGCGCCGCGCGTGGAGTTGGCGGTTGGCCCTGGCCTTGTGCTCGACGTCTGCCGAAAGTGCGCGACCGACGAGACCGCGAAGGCCTTCGAGTCGGGACAGAACATTGGGCTCTACACCTACAACGGGAAGCGTGTTGTGCTCCCGTGCGAGGGCGATCCGCCCGTACCGCGCGAGGTCGCCTTCGAGATGGGCATCCCGCGTTGGTGCGAGGCGCCCCCGACGTGGTCGGCCTACATGCTGCCCTGCTATCTCTGCCAGGAGGAGTTCGCGCACGACCCGACCGGCCGGCTGGGCCGTAGGTCGATCCTCTGCGCCGAGTGCGGCCAGCAGGAGGAGGCGCCCGCGATCACGCCGCCGATCACCGAGGAGCAGGCCGCGGCAGAGGCTCACGAGTACGCAAGTACGCAAGTACGCGAGTACGCAAGTACGCGAGAGGAGGAGTCCGTGAGCGCGAAGGACGACGTCGGTAATTTCGATCAGCACAAGCCGCCATGGGGTGAGAAGAAGCCGCTCTGGGAGCAGCTCGAGGACCCTCGGCACCGTCAGGCCGCGAAGGAGGCCTACGACGAACGCGCCGCGATCATGGAGCACGACGGCGAGCAGCCGAAGCTGGTCGCCGAAGATGAGGCCTACAGGGAGGTCGCCGACAAGGCGGTAGACGCCAAACTCGTAACACATGAGCAGCTCGGGCTGTTCGGCTAGGAGAAAACATGAGGATCATCGGGTACATCATCGGATTTCTGTGGTGCCTGCCACACACTCTGTTCGCGCTGTTGGTCATGCTCTGGTACCGGCCGCACGGCATCCGCTGGAGTGACGGGTGCATCGAGTTCATTGCGGGTCGCAAGCGAGACAAGGACGGCAACGACCGCACGCGCATCTGGGGGAAATTTGCAGCGCAGTCATTCGCCTGTCCGGTGATCGGCTACGCCACGGAGGCCGACCGGGCGAATCCGGTCTACCGACGTCATGAGCGAACCCACACGCTCCAGGGCATGGTGCTAGGTCTCTTGTTCGGACCCATCTACGGCATCATCTGGGCGGCCATCGCCATCTTCGCGATGCCCGACGAGCCGACCCATTGGCCTGGGTGGAGACGCTCCTACTACGAGATCCCGTTCGAGCGGCAAGCGCGGCGGCGCGGCGATGACATTACGGCCTGGGGGACATAGGTGAGCGCAGTCGGCGAGCTGCTACGCGACGGGCGCCGGTGTGACCGCGGAGGGAAACTCTGGAAGGAGTTCCTTGCATTCCATGACGAGAACCCGTGGGTCTACACGCGACTCAAGCAGATTGTTCAGCAACTCCGCGAGAAGGGCTTCAAGCGCTACTCGACCAGGACCCTCATCGCAGTGCTGCGTTTCGAGTGGGATCTGCAGACGACGGGCGAGGACGTCAAGCTCGAGGGTGAGCTGCGGAAGGTGAAGCTGAATGATCACCACACGGCCTACTACGCCCGCATGCTCATCGAGGAACGGCCGGAGCTATGGGAGTTCTTCGAGCTGCGATCGGCCGAGGGGGATCCTGAAGACCCAGACATTCCCGAGGTGCTGCAGGCCGTATGGGACGGACGGCAGCGCGCACTTTTCTAGAACGGAGGACGAGAGAATGCCAGGAGTAAACCCAAAAACTGGCCGACCAGGGCCAGCGCCAAATCCACCGCGCGATGGAGACAAAATCCAGGCGCGACAACGGATCAACGTCGAAGTCAAGGGGGGAAGGCGACCGCACCCCAACGAACTTCCATGTGCCGACTGTGGACATGTTTGGTCGCCCGGCGAGCGCCGGCACGAATATGACCACCACCTCGGATACTCACCCGAGCACCACTATGACGTGCAGTCCGTCTGCACGCTGTGCCATGCCAAAAGGGACAGTGGGAAGAAGGCGCAAACCCACTGCGTTCATGGGCACGAGTTCACAGATGAGAACACCAAGTACAGGGCAAACGGAACCCGTGAGTGCATAGCGTGCCGAAGGAGAATAGACAGGGACCGGCGCGACGCGGCGTGGTGGCGGGAGTACAGAAGGAGGCGTCAAAATGGGTGAGAACAGCAATATTCCATGGACCGACGACACGTTTAACACGCACTGGGGATGCACGAAGGTAGCCCCGGAATGTCAAAACTGCTACGCCGAGAAGGTGGGCAAGCGGTTCGGGACGTCATGGGGACCGAAGGCCTTCCGCCGCTTCTTCGGCGACAAGCACTGGAACGAGCCGCGTAAGTGGCAGCGTAGGGCCGAGAAGGAGGGTCGCCGACGCCGCGTCTTCTGCGGCTCGATGTGTGACGTCTTCGAGGGCCGCGACGACCTGAACGAGCACCGCGAGCGGCTCTGGACGTTGATCGAAGAGACGCCAAACCTAGACTGGCTCCTGCTCACGAAGAGGCCAGAGAACATGCAGGCGATGCTGCCCGGCTCCTGGCTGGAGTACCCGCGCTACAACGTCTGGCTTGGCACCACGTCCGGAACGCAGAAGTCTGCAGACAAGAACATCCCGCATCTCTTGAACACGCCGGCCCTCGTCCACTTCGTCAGTTGCGAGCCGATTCTCGAACCAGTCAACTTCGAGGCTTACTTCGCGAGGGCCGAGGAGTTGATCAAGCCGCACTACCCCTGGGTCATCGTCGGCGATGAGTCCGGCTACCACCGCCGGCCGGCGAAGATCGAGTGGGTGCGAGACATCCAAAAGCAGTGCGAGCAGGCCGGTGTGCCGTTCTTCTTCAAGCAATTCCACCGCCCGTCGATCATGCGCGGCGACCGCGACCTCGGAAACGTGATCAAGGTCGAGTGCCCAGACCTGGACGGCAAGGCCTATCGAGAGTTCCCGCACGTCGTCGTCTGATGGCCAGTCGGACCAAAGACCACTGGACGACGCCCGGGGTCGTCGTCGAGCTGCTCCACAAGTTCTGGGACGGCCCGCCGTTCCTGGACCCCTGCTCGAACCCGCGCTCGATCGTCGGCGCGAAGGTGGAGTGGTACGGGCCACCGCATGGCAAGGACGGCCTGGTCCTGCCCTGGACAGTGGGCGGTCTCGTCTACTGGAATCCGCCCTACTCCGACAAACCGAGCTGGGCGCGACGAGCCACTGAGCAGTTCATCTACGCGAAGGTTGAGTCCATCGGACTGATCCCCGCGGACACCGATACCGACTGGTTCTTCCGCTACTGCTGGACCGCGCCCAGGCGCTCCTTCTGGAAAGGGCGTCTAAAATTTGGTGGTGATACGTCCTATGGTGCGAGATTTCCAAGCGTTTTGGTCTACCACGGGCGCCGCGTCTCCAGGTTCAACTCCTACTTTTGGAAGCTAGGCCACTGTTGCTAGGGCTTTGAATTTTGGTGTGGATCCGCTAACCTAGCGGACAACGCCCTGCCACAGAGGCTCTCCGGCTGCTGGTGCGGGCATGGGGAGCACCAGCATGGCCAAGCGGACTGCCTCGAGCAAGCTATCCCGCAAAGTTGCGAGTCGCAAGAGCCGGAAGAAGCGGAACCTCAAGAAGCGCTCCAACCCGTCGGCGGTAGCCAAAGAGGCTGACGGCATTATCTCTCACACCTGGGCGGAGCTCGCCACCATGGCGCTTCCCGGACTCGGTGGTTATGCTGGCGGTCGTGCAGCCGGGTGGCTTACCTACCGCGTTCTGAAAAAGCGATCGCCGAGACTCGCCAAACACGCCGGACCACTCGGATCTGTGGCCTTCGCGATCGGCGCCTCCTACGCAACCCGTCGATTCGAGTCGCTGCAGAAGTACGACCTGCCGATCATCGTCGGCGCCTGGATCGCCGCGCTCCAAAGTGGTCTCCAGACCTACGCTCCAGCCATGTCCTGGGTTCTCGGCGACTGGAACATGACCGAGTTCCTCGCGCCGGCCAAGGCCGCAGCGAGAGCGAACGCCGCACAAGTCGAGCAGCTCGAGGGCTACGACCAGGCCTACGCGGAAGCCTTCGAGAGCGCGCCCGCGGCAGAGCCGCTGCCGGCAACCAGCGGCGAGGACACCTTCGACGACATCCCTGGTCTCAATGACGAGGGGGTGAGGACGGGGATCTTTGCCGGCGGGCTGTCGAACTAGCGGCCTCCCTTCCCGACTTCTTTAAAGCCGCAAGGGAGGAGAGCCGATGGCCAACCTGTTCACGAATCTTGCCGTGCCGGCCGGCGACGGCGTGGGCGCGTCTGTAGACACGCGGGCCTACGGTCGCAAGCGGACTATCACAATCCAAGGGAATTTTGTCGCGACGCTAACGATCGAGTTCTCGCAGGACAACACCAACTTCTTTCCGCTGATGAGCTTTACTAATGCCGGCCGAAAGACGGTTGACATCGCAGCTGCGTACATGCGCGTTCGCAGATCAGGTACGGTCGGCGGCACAGCAAACGTCGATGTCGGCTCCGACGATTCCGGTGGCGAGTACGTTGCTCTCCCGGTTCCGGCCAACGATGGCGCCGGCGCAGCCGTAGACGTGCTTGCCTTCGGCACGTTCAACACGGTAGTGGCATCGGGGACGTTCACCGGAACGATCACCATCGAGATCAGCGAGGACAATACCGTCTGGGCTCAGAAGATGTCGTTCAATGGCCCGGTCTCCTGGGCCTCGATGGAGTTCGTGGCGCGCTACATGAGGGTGCGCCGTGTTGGGACTGATCCCCTCCTCCTCGGCACAGGAACCGTTTTCGTCGGCGCTATCAACGACGACAAGGTCGCTGCCGCACTCGGTTGGCTCGCAGCAACCGACGAAAAGGACAGCGCCTACAACGCGGTCCTGAACGACCTCGTTCAGTGTGACACGAGCGGTGGCGCGTTCAACGTCACGCTGCCCCTGGCCGCTGCTTCGGCCGTGGTGACGCCGACGCGCACCTATGGCGGCCACATAGCCGTCAAGGTGACAACGGGCACCAATGTTGTCAACGTCGTCCGGTCCGGTGCAGACACCATCGACGGTGCAACCAGCGTGAGCATCCCGGAGGATGGCTGCGTCATCTTCGTATCTGATGGGGTAAGCGCCTGGCGCATGGTCGCGATCAACCGCGAGACCATGCTCAACCAGGCCAATAACTATAGCGGCGACCAGGGAAGCGGCCCGATCGATCTGGTTGACGAGAACAACTTCGCCACCCCTTGCGTTCAGGGTAACTACTTCCGCCTCACGGCCACCGGCAGCCACACGATGGCGGCGCCGACTGGCCCGACCGCCGGCCATACGTACATGTGGCGCTTCGTTAGCTCGGGGGCCGGCCGCGTGATCACCTTTCCAGGGGCATTCAAGTTCCCGAATGGAGCTGGTTTCACAACGGGTAGCGGTGGGGCTGGCAGCGTTGACATCGTTACCGCTGCCTATAACGGGACCAACTTCGACTGCGTCGGGCAGCCGAATATGTCGTAGTCGAGACTCGCAAGTGTTTCTAAACCCAGTTTGTCATTGGGCAGGTAGACAGGCTCCGTGCCAGGGCGATCTACTCACCCTCGATTACACCAACGGGCCACCGGTGCAGGTCTTTCCAGCAACGGCGGCTGCAATGGCGACGCAGCTCGGAATCCCGGCCGCGACCCCGTCGCACATTTGGAACTTTGAGGAGACGAGTGGGGACGCTCTCGATCTGGTCGGATCCGTTGATCTGACGCCCAATGGCTATGGTGCGGTGCCGATTTTGCGCAACAGGAATGCGTCTGGGTTCGGCAACGGCGCCGGCATTCTCACGGGCAATAAGCGCGCAATCGAGATGCAGGCGAATACCAACCAGCGCTGGGAGGCCGGCAGCAACAACGACCTCGATCAGGGTTTGAACGACAGCTTCGCGTTCATCGTCGTGGTGCGTGCCGCCTGGGAAAACCAGGGCGAGTGGCAAATCTTCTCCAAGCACACCGGGGGCGCTAACCCGGGCTACCTCCTTGGACTTGGTACCGCTGGTCAGTTCTTCTGGAGGCTTTGGGGTGCGGCAGGTAGCGCGAACTCCAACACCCTCTCGCTGCACGGCCGAGGTGCCTGGCACTGCCTGATCATCAGCGTCAATCGCACCACGGACCAGATGTACATCCGTAGTAGCTACAGGGGCTACGACGTGGATGCTATTGGAGCGGTCACGTCTCCGTCGAATGCGACGACCTTTCGAGTCGGCGGTGGTCCAGCAAGCGGCGGCTCTCTGGCGAGTACCCGATGCCAGATTGCCTACTGCGCGGAATTCGAGGGGGCTGCGGCCGAGGCGCTCGGCGATGGCTCTGCGGCGATGGCCGCCCTCTGGACGCACGACGACGATCCGAACGGCAAGATCTCTAGCCTTGAGGTCATCAACAACGGCGTCATGTCGATCATCGACGAGCAGGCGGACATCGGGGTCCGGATCCACGACTGGCACGTGAAGAGTTTCCCGTACGGTTACCACAGCCCCTTCCTGCACGGTGGAAAACTGGGCCTCTTCGTTCCGTATCTCGACACCACGCAGCACATCGTCAACACCGACCGCTTCACACAGCCTACTTGGACCAAGGTCAACATCGCCACTACCGCGTCCATCACACTCATGGACGACTCACCGCGCGACTGGAAGGAGGCCGAGCAGGTCAGCGCGACGGCGGATAACGGCTATCTCTACGACCAATTCAACTCGGTGGCCGGTCGTCTTTACTGCCTGTCGATTTTCGTCAAGAGGCACTCCACGCAGGGCAGCGACGTGGCTGGTCGGCTTATTTTCTGGAACGCTAGCGCCGCCGGGGAACGTGCCGGGCAAGATTTTCTAGCTACCGATCAGTGGAAGGAGATCCGCATCGTGACCACCGCCGCGGTTGGTCAGATCTCAAGCCAGCTTCGCGTACGCATAGACACGAACGGTGAAAAAATCTCCCTATCACGCTGCACGGCGACTGACAACACAAACTACCCGCAGGGTTGCTACGCTGGTGGCAGCGTAGCAACCCTCAACGGCTACCAGTTCGATGGTCTGATGCCATCGACGGAGGAGTGGTTCCACAGCGACGAGGGCGAGGTCTACATTCTGTTTGGCACCGTGACGAACGTCCAGGAGTACGTCGCCCAGCCGTTCAATGTGCGAGGAACCGCCAACAACAAGGACCGCCACTACGGAGTGATCAACACGAGTGAGCAGATCGGCTACGTCATCTATGATGATGTTCCGGCGGTTGTTGCAAACTACTACACTGCCGCGGTCCCGGATCTCTCGGCCAGGCATGTGCTTCGCTACCAGTGGGATGCCGGGAGCGCCAGCCTCGGTGGCTTCCATGCGAGAACGATTCTCGACGGCGTGATCACGAATGGACCAGCCGTCGGCTGGACTCCCGACGGGAATGAGCTGGACCACTTCTATGTGGGCATGAGCTATGTCTACACCACACCGCTCGGAGGCTTCATCGCCGGTATCTGTGTCTATTCGACGCCGCAGCCCTTATGATCTAACCAGGCTCTTTAGAGCCACAATCGGAGGAACCCAATGGCAAATCTATTTTACAGTCTCGCCGTTCCTGCCGCCGATGGCGTAGGAGCCGGAACGAGCGTTTCAGCGGCCGGAAACAAGAAAACCATTTCCGTGACCGGCACCTGGGTCGGCACGATCACTGTCGAGGTGAGCATCGACGGTACCAACTACTTTCCCCTGAAGAGTTACACTCACCCGGACGAGATTACGGTGGATGCTCCGTGCGCAAATATGCGTGTTAGAAGATCCGGAACCCTGAGCGGCACCCCGGCCGTGGGGGTCTCCGCCGAAGACGACGGGACCGAGAGCAACACGCTGAACATGCCGGTTGCAGACGGGGTCGGAACGGCTATGGACGTCAGCGATTGGGGCAACACGGTTGGCCTGCTCTTGACTGGCACCTGGACCGGGACGGTGACGATCGAAATCAGCGAGGACGGCACGAGCTGGGCGCAGATCAAGAGTTTCACCGCGAATGACTACGTGGTGATGACCTTCATCGCGAGGCGGATGCGCGTCCGTCGTTCGGGCAACAGCACCGGAACTCCGCAGGTGGACATTGCCGCTGGAAACGACGCGGACACGCTCGTGAACATCTTCGGCGATGGCTCGGACGGCGACGTCACGCTCGGAAGCAACACCACGCTGACGCGCGATATGTACTACAACTCGCTGAGCATGGCCGGCTACGACCTCACGACCGCTGGCTATCGGGTCTTTGTCAAGGAGTCTCTGCTCATCCCGGCGCTCTCGAGTATCCACAACTCGGGCGCTAGCGGCGTCGCTGACGCGGCCGGGGCTGCGGTCTCGGCCGCGATGCTCGGTGGCTCTGGTGCGGGTGGTGCAGGTCAGACAGGCGCTGGATCGGCCGGCGGTGCGATCGCACAGTGCATTGGCGGCGCGGGCGGTGCAGGTGGCGCGGGCGGCGGCGGTGCCCAGGCTGGAGGCGCGGCCGGCGCCAAGACGGCGCCAACCGCCACGGAGCCGCTCCCCCGTGCCCTTCCAGTCATTGCTCTCGGTCAGTACTTCACACCCGGTTCCAATCCCGACGTGCTCAAGGGTGGTACCGGAGGCGGCGGGGGTGGTGGTGACGGTGCGGCCGACGAAGGCGGCGGCGGCGGAAGCGGCGGCGGCGTCGTACTGGTCGCTGCCAACCGTATCGAGATCGCCGCGACTGGTTCAATCCAGTCGCGTGGTGGCAATGGCGCGGCTGGTACCGCGACGGGCTGTGGCGGCGGCGGTGGTGGTGGTGGCGGCAGCGTAATAGTCGTCTACCGCGCGCTTCAGAACGCCGGCTCGATCAACGCAACCGCCGGAAGTGGCGGAGCAAGCGGCGGCGGAACCGGAGCACAGGGTGCCTCAGGCAGCGACGGGAACATCTATCAGAATCAGGTCTAGCGACCCACCCTATCGACAGCAACCTGGCTCTTTAGAGCCACAACCGGAGGAACAATAATGGCAAATCTCTTCTATAGTCTCGCCGTTCCTGCCGCCGATGGCACGGGGGCCTGGACCAATGTCGCAGCGTCCGGAACGAAGAAGACCATCAACGTTCAGGGAACCTGGGTCGGCACGATTACCGTCGAGGTGACCAACGACGCTGGCACCGGCTACCACGCTCTCAAGTCCTTTACTTCGCCTGGTGAAGTGACGCTCGATGCGCCATGTCAGTCCATGCGCGTTCGTCGCAGCGGGACCGTCAGCGGCACGCCGACTGTCGGTGTGTCCGCCGAGGACGATGGCACGGAAGTCGCGAACCTGCCGGTATCGGCCGGTGATGGTGTCGGCGCTGGTGTCGATGTCTCCGACTACGGCAACACAATGTCGATCCTGATCGCCGGCACCTGGACGGGAGTCGTTACGATCGAGATCAGCGAGGATGGCACCAACTGGGCGCAGATCAAGAGTTTCACCGCGAATGACTACGTGGTGATGACCTTCATCGCGAGGCAGATGCGCGTTCGGCGTTCGGGCAATAGCGGTGGGACTCCCAATGTGGACGTCGCCGCTGGCAACGACGCCGACACGCTGGTGAACCTGTTCGGTGACGGCTCGGACGGTGACGTGACGCTGGGCGCGCCAACCACGCTGACCCGCGACATGTACTACAACTCGCTAAACACGGGGGCCTTCGCCCTCAACTGCGCGGGCTACAGGGTCTTCGTCAAGGAAACCCTGACTGTCGCAGCGGGCGGATCGATTCACCGCAACGGCAACGCGGCTGCGGCCGAAGTTGCTGGCGCTGCCCTGGCCGCGGCCATGCTTGGCAACTCGGGCGCTGGCGGAACGGGCGTGAGCGGCAACGGCGCGGCCGGTGGCGCGATTGCCCAGTGCATCGGTGGTGCCGGTGGCGCTGGCGGTACTGGAAACGGTGGGGCGACTACGTCTGGCGCTGCTGGGGCTGCGACTGTCCCGACCGCGACAGAGCCGCTCCCACGCGCTCTGCCCGTGATGCTGCTCGGCCAGTACTTCACGCCTGGCGCTGCGCCTGACGTCCTGAAGGGCGGCTGCGGCGGCGGTAGCGGCGGTGGTGACGGCGCTGCCAACGAAGGCGGTGGCGGTGGCGGTGGCGGTGGCGTTGTTTTGATCGCGGCCAATAAGATCGACATCGTCGCAACCGGCTCGATCTCTGCGCAAGGCGGCGCCGGCGCTGCCGGAACCGCGGCCAACTGCGGCGGTGGTGGTGGCGGCGGCGGCGGTGGCATCATCCTCGTCTACCGCGCTCTACAGAACGCGGGTACCATCACGGTGGCTGGTGGCGCTCTCGGTGCTGGCGTATCCAACGGAACGGACGGAACTGCCGGCGCTGTCGGCGACATCTACCAGAACCAGGTCTAGCAACCCACGCGACGGAGACGGGCGATGAGCTACGTACCAACCGGCTTCAACCTTCAAGAGGAGACCGAGATTCTCACTGGTCAGCGGACCGCGAAGGACAAGCTGGACGAGATCATCGCACGTCTAAAGGCCGAGGAGAGGCAGCGCCGATGGACCTTGATTGTCGGGTCCATCGGCGTCCTCTTCGCCGCGATCAAGCTTGGGGTGCTCGTCATTCCGAGTGTGCGCGTGCGCAGCCGGAAGCTCGGCAGGCTCTAGCTGTGATCAGCGTACCGAAGGGCGACAGCCCGACGCGCAAGGGCACCTGGTGGCCGCTCGGCCACAATAACGGCCGCTCAGCCAGCTTCTGCTGCCCGAGCTGCGGTCTGATGGGCGTACTCACTGAACACGAGATCGGCGATCGCGGCTCCGTGACACCAAGCGTGGTCTGTCCAGCCGATGACTGCGACTTCCACGACTACATCTGCCTCGAGGACTGGGCTGCCTAGTACAGCTCGCCCTTCAGCGCAGCTGCGGCCCACGGCAGAATGGTCGATGGGTGCTTCGTGAGGACATGCCGCTTGATCCGCGCCGCGGCCTCGACGAGGTGATCACCGCAGAACTGCACGGTGAACGGCTCCCCCTCCTTCTCGCCCTCTTCGATCAGCGCTTCACAGACCTTGCAGTGGTGCATGAGCGCGCCGTTTTTGTGGCAGCCCTTCTTGAAGCAGGGGCCGTGGTGCGCCTTGGTGTCCGCGCGCTTGGGTTTGCCCTTCAGGGCCCGGGGCTTGCTCACTGGCCATTCCTCCGCTTGAGACTCGAAAGTAGCAGGCCAGCCTGAAAGGGGCCGGCTGCGTGGTCCTGGACCTTGTCCGGCGCCTGGAAGTGGAGCACGATAGTTGTTTGCCTTCTCCCCGTGCCTTTCGTGACCACGCCCAGGACATCAGAGCGGACGACGAGGTCGTCCTTCTTCGGTTTGTATCTCGCACAGTCCACTAGGAACTCCGCAACCTGTTTCGGATCCTCCACGCGGGCACACTGGAACTCGAAGGCCTGGATGTCGAAGTCCGCGTACTTCATCTCGATGACGGCCTCGATCATCGCCTTCTGGAAGTCCTCGACGGTCTTGGGTTTGAGCTTCTCGACTGTGGGGAGCTCGACCAGGCGCGCCTCGCACGGCTCGAACCAGCCCGACTGCGGGTCGGTGTAGCGATTGCACTGGATTGCGTTGCCATTGAGGTAGCTGTGTCCGAGCACGTTGCCGGTCTTCCTGGCAACGATCTCCACGGACAGGTCGCCAGGCTTCGCGTAGACCCACGACGGCATGTCGGTCCGCATGTGCGGCTGCTCGCCCAGGCACGACCTGGAGACCGCATGCTCAGTTGCGACCCGCAAGACCTGGCCACCGCGGCAATGGGTGCAACCGAACTTCTTCTCGAGGGAGAGTTTCACGTTGACGACTCCTTAGCTTGGCTCGCTTCGCTCGGCCTTGGAGGCCGCTTCCAGTATCTCATGTCCATAGGCAGGCGCCAGCTCAACGCCACGTAGAAGGATGCTCCACCTCTCGTCGTCGGTAGCGAGTTCGTTCATCGCCATGACCGCACTGCGAACGCAGCCTTCGCAGAACCCGAGTCGGAGTAGGCCCCCGATTGTCACCCCCAAATACTCGTTGAGGGCGCGGAAGTCATCGGCGTGCTTCTCTTGGTCACTGCTCATAGCTGTCTCCTTCCCGCGGCCGAGACTAGCACGGCCGCCAGCACACGCGCGGCCGTGATGATGATGGCGGCCGTGGTCATCGCCGCGAGCCGAGCACGCCAAGAAGAAACCCAGGCAGCACTGCGATTCCCGTGACGATCCAGGTGCCAGTGGTCATACCTTGATGCCCCCCTTGAGGGCGTTCCCGAGGATGCCGGCACCCAGCGCGCCAAGGCCGCTACCGATTGCGCTCACGGTGCCAGCACTCTTCGTGCGGCGCGCGAGCAGCCAGATCGCGGCAGCTAGCTCGGAAATACCAGCGACACCAGCGGTCGGCCCATAGTCTTCGGCGTCGGCTAGCATGTGCTCCGTCATTTTGCACAGGTGCTGGTCAACGCGCTCCTCCAGTTTGCCGAGGCGGATCTTCTCCAGCCTGAGCTGGTCGCAGCCGATGGCGACAGCGCGCAAATGGTCACACACGGTCTGCTTCAGCGGAGGGTGATACGTCATCGGATCGCGCGCGGCGCTGTGGTCCCCTTGCGCCTCCAGCTTATCGGCGAGCTCCTCGAGGAACACGCGATCTTCACTCGGGTCTCCATCGAGGGGGTTGGAGTCGGCTTGCGACTCTGAACTCGGCTGCTCGCCCAGACCCTCGAAGTGCTGCTCGACGATCGCAAGCATCTTGTCAGCCTCGGCGTAGTCGCTGGGCTTCTCGCTGCCGGGCAGGTCGGAAAACTTGGTCACCATCTGTCTACGCCAACGCACACAACTTTCCGGTGCGATGGTCACGGCGCCATTGTCGTGGGTTTGAGAGCGCTCGCTCGAGAACATGTAGCGCATCCAGCCAGACCAGGCTTCGTGGGCATAGTCGGCCAGGGCGGTGCGGAGGTCTTGGTTTTTGAAATTAGGCATTAGGGTTCTCCTTTGTCGTGATTGGTTATTGAACGTTGCGTGCTATCAGGCCGCCGATGCAGCGACGAACCATTTTTGCTTCCTCGGCTTTCTCTGCCGGCGACTTCCTCTCCCAGCGCTCCCGCGCCTCCTTTTGTTTCTGGAGCTGTTCGGCGTGGTAGGACTTGCAGGAATCACACTCCTCTTGGTAGTCGATGCGCAGCTCGCGCCGCGGCCGGGCGCAGTTGCAGCAGATGGCCGGTGGCGTTGGCAACCCGCGCTCGGCCAGGGCGCCCATGAGCATCGCTTCGATCTCGAGGCAACTCTCGTCGTCATCTCGCTCGTAGGCCCGTTCGTGCATGCGGACCAGCGGCAAGAAGAACGAAGTGCGGCGCAGACTTGCGAATCGCAACCGCAGGCGCTCGCTGACGCTCAGCGCGACGATGGTGGTGATGGCTGGGGTCAGTTCCTCGGACATGGCTTTCTCCTGGCGTCGAATGCTGCGGTCTTCGCAGCCGTGCAATCTTCGCAGATCAACCCAGCGTCGTGGTCGTTTGTCCAGCCCGGAGGCATCCACTCATTCCAGTCTGGGCCAGGCCAGAGGAACCCCCCGTCCAACCCCTCGGCCTGCTTCGCCTTCACATACTCGATCAGCACGTCGTGCGTGGGTCGCGGCGTCTCTTTGCCGCAGACGCCGCAGTCATGATAGCCGATGGTGACCCCCGAAGTGACCGTGTAGCTGACTTCGGTCGAGGTTTCTTCGAGCCGGTGCGCCATCGCTAGACCCTCGGCGGCCAGGTCCAGTGCCCGCGCTTGAATTCGGACGAGAACGGCACATCGCGCATGTTGAACTCGCCGTCCTCGTAGAAAATGTGGAGCGAGACGGAGTAGTGCCGCTCATCCTCCTCTTTGTGACTGCCCTCCTCGACTCCGCGATCGAGATCAATGCGAACCTTGGTGATGATCGCGGCCTGCTGCGCGGGCGGGTAGCGTCCGTCCGCGTCGCCTAGATTGGTGTAGTGGACGATCCTTCCAACTGTCGGTTTCATGGCTGTCCTCTCTCTTCGAGTTTGCGCACCTGACTGAGCCACCAGCGGGTGGCGTTGATCTTGGTCTCGACGAGCCTTCTACCGTCGTCGGTTATTTGGTGCGGTGGGTTCTCGTCTGCAAGCAGCTCCTTGAAGCGCTTGATGCTCTTCTCCATTTCGGCTTCTAGATCGCGGATTTTCACGGCTTCGCTTCTCCCTTCAAGGCCTCAATGCGAGCGATCCAGCGCTCGGTTGCTTTGAGCGCCCTATTCAACACCTTCGCCTTGAAGGGGTTCCCCTCCAACTGGAGCAGCAGCTTGATGTCGGTGATTGAGGCTCTCATCTCCTTGACGAGCTCGTCGACTGGGAACGCGGGCAGCTCGGCCAGGTGCTCGGCCTCGGCGGCTTGCTTTGCGTGCCGGCGCATCGCCGCGTGTCGCTCCTCGCACTCCGTGCACTCCCATGGAGGCTTCTCGTGGATGCAGATGCTCTGCAAGACCTGGACGGGCTCGACGCGCGGTTTGCCGCCCATGGCTTAGTCCTCTTGCGCTGCTTTCGAGTACCGGCCGCCGAAAACCGTGACTCGAATCGGCGCTGGCTGCCTGGGCTGGAAGAACGGATCGATGCGGACGTGCCACGGCCGTTCGGGCATAATCAGGATGGGCACGAATAGCTGGTGCCTGGACGCCGCGACCTCGATGGGGATCGGATCTGATGCGAACTGCTCGCCGACCACAATACTGACCAATCCGTCGAAGAGGGCAGTTTCCTGGACGTAGATGCCCGTGAGAACGATCTTGCGCTCGGCAGGGACGTGGCCGTTCGGTTCGCAGACGCTGGTCTCGTGGCGCTTCCCCGTCTCGGCGCAACGTCGCACTCGAGCCTCGAATTCTTCGCCAGCGAACGCATAGGTCGCCAGGGACGCTCCGGGCCGGACGATCGGCGTGTCCCAGAAGGCGGTCGACCGAATCTTCCGTATAAAGTGCAGCTTCGGCATGGCTCAGCCCAGGGGCTCGAGGATGACGATCGCGCGGTAGCGCTGCTGGACGCGCACCCTTGCCCCGTTGTGGTTGCCGTGCTGGAGTGCCGGGTCCAAGCAGACGCGGTAGTTGATCGCCTGGAAGTTCAGGTAGGCGTCCACCTCGGTGTCCTTCTGGTCGAAGTGCTGCTGCGGCAGCTCGAACGTCGTCGCGAAGACGTGCTCGGCGCGCTCCAGGAGCGGTCCTGCGCCGCCCTGGAGCGCCTGGATGCCTTCCTTGGCGTCTCTCAGGAGCGAGAGAGCGTCCTGGAGGGCGTTCTGGAGGCGCGTATCGGCCTCGGCCGCGGCGTTCTCCACGGCCTGGACGGCGATCGCGGGGTCGAAGTTCTTCAGCTCGCACATCGGGTTCTCCTTTAGATGGGTGCGCTCGCGCGCGGTGATGGGCTTCTCTCCCGGGGTTTTCGGCCGGTTTTATGCCGGCGCACGCCAATTTTGGCTCGAAACCCCCATTGAAACACGACGTAAGTACTTGAAATCATTAGGTTATGCGTGGGGTTTGATAACAAACTACTATTTATTATCAACGTGGTGAGCGCGCGATCGCGCCGAAATCGGCTCCAGAAGCACAGCCAGGGCGCGCAGCGGCGCGTCGCGCTCCACCCAGTCGGCCGCGGCGTCCAGGCGCGCCGGCTCCTCGTACCCGTGGTTCCACATGGTCCGGATGACGGTCTCCTGCCAGCAGTCAGGCTCCGCGGCGCCGGCCTCCCAGCGGCACACCTGTCCCTGGCTGGAGTGGACCATGAGGGCGAAGAAGCGCTGCGTGGCGCCGATCCGGCCGCGGAGCAGCCGCGTGATGCGCTGGATCGTCATCCCGCCGCGGATGCGGGTCTCGGCCACGGCTCAGCCCCTCCTCCGATAGAGCTTCGAGCGGCCGTCCTGGGCGTCGAGAACCTCGACGAGGCCGTGATGAGCCATCGCGGCCAGACGCCGGCTTGCCGTCGAGATATGCGTTCCGGTCGCCGCGGCGACCTCGGTCGGACATTGAGGTCCCCTCGCGAGGCAGTCGAAGACGTCCTCCCATCCGATTGGCCACCGTGCCGCGATCGCGTGCCACCCAGCCGAGAACGCGGCGACGACGTCCAGGAGCGCGTCGCGATAGCCCTCCGCGTACTCGCTCACCGGATCTAGAGCCACCGCGCCAGCCCGGAACGCCGCCAGCTCCTCCTGGTTACGCTTCACCATGGCATGTCCGACGTCGCGGCCCGACCGCCTTTCTCCTTCGCGAACGCGCGGGAGTGTCCTATCGAGTTTCATCGCGGCCCCCAATTCGAGGGCGCGAGCAGCACGGCCAGGGCCGCGTGGGGCTGCCCGGAGCGGACGAGCTCCTTGGCGACCTGCATGCGGTCTGGGTAGGTGACCAGGTTGCGGCTCGCAAGTCTGAGGGCGGCCGTCTGCCACTCGTCGGGGCGGCCGACGCCACGCTCCCACTTGCTGATCGTGACCCAGTGGGCATTCAGCATGCGGCCGAGCTGGCCCTGGGTGGCCTCGAGCGCGGTTCGAAGCCTCCTGAGGCGACGCCTGTTCATCGAATCGAGGTCTGTGTTCATGGATCGGGCCATTTGTTCACCGATTCCCCCTCCTGTGCAGCCGCTTGGCGCGGATGACGAGAACGTCGACCAGGTGCTGGCGTCCTGCCTGCTGAATGTCGTCGAGCTGGCGCCCGTCGAGCAGGTAGTAAAGTAGCGGGCCGTGAAGCGTCTCATACGTTTTGTCCGAGATGAGATCGGCAGCGCTGACCGTGAGGGTGCCCTCGCTGTCAGCGTCGGCGAAGACCTTGGTCATACGCCCTCCTTTCGCGCAGCATCCCAGCCAGCGTCGTAGCCGCGGTCGTACGCCTCCTGCACGGGCGACTTGAGACCCTCGACGCTGTCCATGTAGCAGCCGACGCAGGCCGTCCTGGTCATCGGCTGCTTGATGCGTCGCCACATCGCGTGGCCGCACTCAAGAACGTGAAGGATTAGCGTTCCTCCGCGCGGGCCGCTGAAGGTGCGCGCCTCAACGACGTCTCGCATGGGGGTCTCGCTCACAGCTCCGATCCGTGCTTTTGGGCGTAGTCGTCTGCCGCCTTGCAGCACACCGGACAGAGCCAGTTCCCGCACGGCTGTCGCTCCCAGCCAATGAACTGCGCCTCGACCAGTGTGATGCCGCCCTCCTCGTTGCCGGCGACGATCGCCTGCGACCGCTTGCACTCGGCGCAGACCACGTACTCTCCTGCCTTGTCGTCCATCGTCATCTCCACAGCGCCTGGCAGTCGGGGTGGTGGAAGGTTCGCTTGCCCTCTTCCCATGCGACTTTGAGATCGCGAGCGACCATGCCGTAGACCGCGAGCCAAAGACTGCCTTCGCCGGCATCGAGTTCTCTGCACTTGCAGTTGAACCGCGGCGCCATGAGGCTGGCCATCTTCGCAATCGTGGCGAGAAGATTCGCTCGGTTCGGACACAACTTCTTTCGACCGAACGGCTCGATAATCACGTAGCTCCCGTCGTCGTAGGCGATGATGCCATCGCAGATTGTCGTCTCCGTGTGTTCGTCACCCATTGTGCCAACCTGCCAAGAATCGCTCCCACCAGGGCTGGTTCGACTTCGCCTCGGCCTGGTTGAGCGACGTCGTTAGACTCGCAACCATCGACCTGAGTTCCCGGATGATCTCGAGGTGCTCGTTGATCACCTCGCGGGACTCATCGAGCTCGTCGCGTAGAGCGGCTGTTGGGTCATTCACCAGCTGCTCGAACAGACGAACCAGGTCTCCCTCCGGCTGCTTGTCCTCGATCGCAACGCGGAGAGCCCACAGCTCGTAGCCATCGAGCGACTCGACGTAGTCGATCTGCTCTTGGAAATGTCCGTTGATGACGCGCTCGATCTTGTCGATCCGCGTCCGCAGCCTGTTCTCTTGCCGCTCGAACGTTCCAAGATCCTCCTTGGCCTTCTTCAGTTCCTGCTCCAGTGCCCTCACCATCACTGTCCCCCTCTCGCTTCGCGCTCTTCCGCCTCGTGAGGCAGCCCGTTCTGGTTGAGGTACTCCTCCAGCGCGTCGGCCGTGGTTTCCTTCTCGTACATGTCGAGATGGTCGCGCCCCTCGTCGTCGAGGGCCCAGCGGCCCTCTTCCACGGTCAGCTCTCCGTAGAAGTGTGTGTCCTCTTGGCCGTTCTTTCGCGACTCCTCGACGTGGACCATGTCGTCGGTGTAGTAAGTGATCGCGAAGTCAACACCATCGGCGGTGAAGTGCCAGGTGGTCTTTCGTCGGTAGGCCGCCATTACATCTTCTCCACGATCAGTTTGACGAGCTCATCCAGCGTTCCGACGAACGCCGCCTTTCTGTCCGGGCCAATGGAGGGCTCCGCGAGTAGCTGTTCGCGTAGTTTTCCAGCTGTCTTGCACAGATTCTCGTCGCTCAGTTTTCCGAAGCCAGGGTGGATCCCTTGCTGCTTGAGAGTCGCAACAATTCCGTCGTACTGGTCCTTGACGAGGCGAACCAACTCCTTTCTGGTCACCCCGTACTCGATGTAGGAACCGATACAGGTGCCCAGCATCATTCCGACGATGTGCGGGCCGAAGTTCTTCTCGTCCGATTTGCCCATCTTGTATCTCCTTGTCGTAAATTCGTCCTCGGTCATCGGACAACGCATGCAATGGCCGGTAGCGCCGAACATGTGGTAGTCCAAACAGAGGAACTGGATCTTCAGTCGCGGTGAACCGTCTTGCCGATCGCCTGCTGCCATGCTCTCAGTCCTCCTTGCAGGTTGTCGCAGCAGTCGAAATCATGGCAGCGGTGGCAGTTCTGGACGCCCTGTCGCACACAGAGAAACTTCACGACGATGGCTTCCAGAACTGCCTGCAGCCAGCTCATCCCTAGCTCGTGATCTTCTCGAGCTTTCGCCCGTTGTTCTTGTCCTCGACGATCTTGACGCCGGGCACGAAGGTGAGCGCCTCGGCGACCTGGTCGTCTTGCTGGGTCGTGACCTGCACGATGCAGCCGACGCGCTCGATGTACATCGCCTTGGTCGACTTCATCCACCTCTCGCGCCTCGACGAAGCCTTACAGAGCAATTGGAACATGTCGGTGTTTCCAACCGCCTTGATGTCGGGCACTTGGTCCCTCGCGTGCGCCTGGGTGCTGCTGTCGAGCGTCTTGGCGTGTTCGACGTCCTCGGCGCTCGCGAGCCGCTCGGCTTTCATGTGAGCCGCGCTGGCTTCTCGATCGTAGACTGGTTTTCCATTGTTCTCGTCACCCATGATGTTCCTTTCGGTTGTGGTTCTAAACTGCGTCGTAGGTGTGGTGGCACCGCGGGCAGCACCGTCGAGTGAGGGTTGACTCATCAGGATTTGGACAGCGCTTCCTCAGTTCCCGGATCGCGCGGTCGGCCGTGTCGAGCGACATCGCGAACGGCTCCGCGCAGTCCGGCTCCTTGACCAGCGCGCAAAAAGCTGACTCGAAGCAACGTTCCCAGAAGGCCCTTTCGGCGGGGGTTAGGCAGAGTGGCTTCCGGTCGGCCATCAGCTCACTTCCTTGATGTCAACGGTTATCGAGACCGCGACTTTGCGCGCACCCTCGCTGCAGATGCCGGGGTCGGTGAAGACAACACTCGATGGATCGAACTCGACGCCGGCAGACTTCGCGCCGTCGATCACCTTGTCGGTTGTGTCTTCGGAGACGGGCACGTAGCCAGTGGCCCTGAATGTTCGTCGCTTGAAGCCCATCAGTCTTCTCCTCGCTCCAACTCGTCCAGGTACGCATCGTCCAGGCCCTCGCCGCCGATGCTGGATTCCGACAGGAAGCTCCGCTCCTCGCCGTCCTGGAGCGAGTCGAGCTGGGAGTTATCGGGGGCATCGAGCCGCGGCCTGGGCGGTTCGCGCATCTCGCCCTGGATCTGCGGGGCCTGCGGCGCTTGCAGTGCGAGCTGGTGACCCTTCTTCTTGAGACCCTTGATCTCCTCCAGGGTCGGCAGGTCGGCCGGGTCGGGCAGCGCCAGGAGCATCTCGTCCTCCGCGCGCAGGCCCAGGCGCTGGTCTCGGGCATCGGCCGCGGCCGAGAGTTTCAGCCGCATGTCCGCGAAGTCCGGTATGTCCAGATCTTCGGCGGCCGGATGGTCGACCACGCGAGCGCCGAGGCATTCTGGGCAGGAGGTCCCGAGTGAGCCCGCGTAGATCGAGCCGGCGCCGCCGCACTCGGGGCAGGGCATCTTCATGGTTTTCAGGTAGGCCAGACGCTCCCAGATGGTCTGCGCCTCATGCAGGGCGCGTAGCCGATCATCGACGTCGTCGAGTTCGGAAAAATCGTCCTCGTCAGGGTCCTCCCCTGGGGTTCGGTACGGATGGTCCATGTCGTCCTCCTCTCGGCCGCGGCCGGTCAGGAATGTGAGGCGGGCGAGCCCGCCAGGGAACTGTACGCGCGACAGCATCGAGCGCACGTTGAATGTCGGTAGCTCGCTTATGGCAGACATCGATGTCCTCGGCCAGGACGGCGAGCTTGCCCTGGGACGCGGTGACGGCCACGCTGTTCTCTTCGACCGTCGTCTGCATGTCAATGTCGAGTAAGTCCTTTAGAGTCGCAACTTCAGCCTCGAGCCGCCTGGCCTTAGCCTTCAGCTCTCGGATCTCACCAGTGTTGTAGCCGATCGCATAGCCGAGAAAGACCACGCCAAGCACGTACCAGATCCAGAGCGGTCGAAGATCGCGAGGCGGCCGGCCGGCCCATTCATCCATCGATGAGCCCCGTATTCCGCTCGTCCCAGGCATGACGGTCTAACTCTGGCAAGAGGTCGCGGACGTCGGCGTCGGTGTCGATGTCGTTCGTCCAGTCGGAAATAACGGTCATCAGCTCCTCGGCGTACTCATGCAGGGTCGATGGCTTCAGGCCAAGGAACTGCATCCAGATCCAGAGCAAATTCCGAAGATGCCCAGCCTGCCCCCTGTCGAACTGAAGTTTTCGACACTCCACTCGCATGAGCAGCTCGGCCGTCGTGTTCACGGCCGCTCCGGCCATGGTGTAGGCGAATAGCTCTCCCGTGGCTCGGTTGAGGTCGTCCGTGCCGAAGAACATAACGTCTTCGTCGCAAGATAGGATGGTGTCCATCGCCGCGCGCGAGTAGACGACATCCCCAAGAAGGAAAATGTTCCGGTGGGCACTCCAGTGCGGGTCGGTCCCGTGCATGCCGTCAAGGATGCAGGACCCGGCGTAGCGCAGCGTGAGTAGCTCGCAGCCGTACTCCTGTTCGACTAGCGTTGAGAAATCCGGCCAGCCCACGACAGTTGGCTCCATCGTCATCGACGTGGGTGCGTCGACGGGCATGTACCAGTGCGACCTGACAAGACCGATCGTCCTGGCGAGGATCGGCTGGCCGCCAACGCGCAGGAGCTGCTTCCGGAACTTCAAGCCGGTCATGCGGGATTGCATCCCCTGCGCCATGATGAATATTCTGGTGCTCATGTCTTCAGGATCACCCCTCGCAGGTCTTCCTGCTTCGGAAGGAAGCCGCGCAGCCAGCCGAAGTAGAGAATGTTGGAGTGCGCACCGAAGCAGCGCTGGCGTAGTCTCCGCTGGGCAGTATCGAAGTCGGGGCCGCGCTCCTTACTGAACAGGCACTGGCAAGTCCCCATGTTGATTTGGGTCATTGGGTACTCGCTGCTGATGTCGGCTCGCTTCAAGAGTCCCGTCCGGATGTCGATGTGACCGACGAGGTAGGCCGTAGCCCTATTCTTCTTCAGTCGGAGTCTCGTCCACGTCTTCCTCATCGTCGTCCTCCCCGATCGAGAAGTCCTCGGCATCCATCTCCTTCATGGCGTTCTGCGCCTTGGAGATCGCGATCGCCGCAGTGTGGCAGAAAAGGAATGACGTATCAATCTCATCGGCGCGCACCGCCCCATCTGCGTCCTCCTCGGGATCGCAGAAGTATGACTGCACTAGCTCGATCGAGGCCCGCGCATCCCGCAGGTTCACGTCGGCCGCCACCAGCCGCGCCATGGCTTCATCCCGTTTGGTCGTCATCAGTTTTTCCTCACTATCTCTGCCTCAAGGCCCCGTGTGGTGAGTGTGATCTTCACGTCCGCGCGCGACCCGGAGGGTAATTCGACAGTTGTGAATCGCAATTGGCAGCTGGTGCTGACCAGCTTGCCCTTCTTGAGTTGCCCGCACTGCCGCCGCCGACGCACGAAACTCCCGTCCACGCGGGACTCGATCACGTGCGTCGGCGCACCGCAGCGCGGGCAGAGCACCTACTTGCCCCGGTCCTTGTTCATCTCAGCCCAGACCTCGCCGGCCTCGAACTCAGCCCGCTCCTCGTCGGTCTGGACGTGCGTGAATTCCCCCGCATCGGCCTTGGATTTCCGCAGCCGAACCAGGACGGGTCGATCGACGGCGACGATCTGAAACCGCTTGCCACAGCCGATGTCCTCCTCGTACTCATTGCCGAACTCGTCCTTCTTCGGGACCTTGCGCTCACAGGCGAAAACCGGCTTCTGGTTGTCAGGAATCAGCAGGTAATCGAAGGCCGTCAGGTCGTTCGGCACACCGCAGTGGGGGCACTTGGCCTTCGCCCACCGCATCCACTTGGTCCACTTCTCGGGCATCACTGAGGCCTTTGCGGAATGTCCCCGGGGTGTGCGAGGGTGATGTTGCTCTGCTCCTGCTCCTTCATGATCCGCTGGACCGCGTCGGCCTCGAAGAACATGGAGACGGCCAGCAGCTGCTCCTTGGGGAGTCGCTGAGCGATTTGCTGCGGCACATCGGCCGGCGCGCTCCAGGTCAGCATCTCGTAGAGACCATCGAAGCCCTTGACCCTGCGCACAGCTCCCGCGTTGGCGCCCATGCCGGGCTGGAAGATGATCTGCATCTCGACACCATCGCCACCTCCTTCATCGAGAAGATGGTCGAGGTAGGCCTTCATGGGTGTGCTCATTTCCGGTTCTCCTTTCGTGGCCGCAGATAGCGCTCTAGCGCTCGACAGACGATCTTGGTTCGAGTGACCCCCTCGGCCTCGGCCTTGCGGCTCAGGCTGGCCCAGAGTTTCTCAGGTATCAGGATGTGTGTGTTGTGGAGTTTCACAAAGCCTCCAAAAGGCGTCGAAATTCTGCTCCGATGCTCGCGTACGAGTACCGTTTCAGGAAGTCGGCCCTGGCCTGGCAGACCCGGTCGGCGCCCCAGGTCTCATCGGTCGGATCGCGACCGGCTCGGGACTCGAAGAGATGCCGCATCCGTGTCTGGAGCATGGCCAGGTCGGGCTCTAGCCAGTGCTGCGTAGCATCGACTCCCTTCGGTGCGATCGATTCGATCGCTTTGAGCTTCATGACCTGGCCGCCCATCGCGATCGTTTTGGCCGAGATCGACGCAGTCCAGATCGCAGGCGTTCGGAAGGTGCGAACCAGGTGCTTCTGTCCCTTGTAACTCGACAAAAACTCCACCTGGCCGCCCTCGCCAGGCGCGATCACAGGCGCCCCGAGCGCGCAGGCCTCGAAGGCCCCCAGGCCGAAGCCCTCCCCGCGGGTGGCGGTGACGTAGCAATCGCAGGCCTGGTGAAACTCCAGCAGCTCCGCCTCGGTCAGCCAGCTGTCATCGAAGCTGACCGCTGGGAACTCTCTCAGGTTGGTCCCGAGCTTTAGAGCCTCAAGCGTCGCCTTGTCCACCTGGTTGGTTTTCAGGTAGAGCTCGACGTTCTCGCGAATGGTGAACTCCGTCAGATAGGCCTTGAGCAGACCCAGTAGATTTTTCCGCTCGCCCCAGGCGCCGATAGAGTAGAAGGCATAGGGCTCATCGCTGCCGTAATTCCAATTACGGGTCTCGCCCCAGAGCGGCCCGATCGCGTGCGGCAGCACTTCGACCCGGACGTCCATGTCGGCCTCGACGGTCGCCGCCTTCGCATACGCGCTGGGCATAAGGACCAGGTCGAAGACCTCGCTGAGCGGTCCGGCGAGGGTAGTCGGCAATCGGCTCGTCTCCCAGGTGGTCACGCAGATCTTCGCGCGGCACTCTGGCATGTAGAGCTGGATGTCACGGACATCGGACGGCATCGCGTGGACGATCCAGATGTCATCCGCGGTGTCCTTCGGCCAGCCCGGGGTTGTGATCGCAGCGAGCGGTTCGTAATGCGGCTCCAGGTCGTCGGTATCGCACTCGAACATCGGGATGATCCGGAGATCGACCCCGGCCTCGAGAAGGGACATGCAGTAGTCCTGGGCGGCGCGGGCAACACCGTTCGGCTGTGCGAAGGGGCAGAGGTAGTTAACTTTCACTTGACTTTCCTGAGTGGCAGACCGAAGAAGTGTCTGGCGTTGCGTAGGCGTTTGCGCTGGGCGAGGTCTTCCCTGCGATACCTGTTCAGTGTTTCAAGAAGCGCGTCCGCTCGACGTCGCGCCTCATCGCGTTCTCGCCGAACCCGCGCATTGTCTCGGGTTAGTGTCTTGATCATCGCCTCGTAGACGCTTCCGAGCACCTTCGCCATCAGGCATCTCCAGCTTCCCGAGCGTGGGTGTCTTCGCTGGCTTGTGAATCTGAGTCGCAAACCGTACCAGTTTCGAGGTGGCACTCATCACAGTAATCGAACGGGCACAGGCAGTCCGGGGACATGCGCCGATAGCAGCGTTTGCAGCGCCGCCAGCGCTTCTTTTGCCGACTAGGCATCCCCGCGTCCATCGATCATCGCGAGGACTTCCGCAACATCCCCCGTCAATTCCTCGGGTGACAGCGCGAAGGCCGAGACCCCAAGTGCAAGTAACTCGATGGCATCCTTCTTGGCGGGCGTGATCACCGTGTCATACCGCTTTAGAGCCGCAATTTCAGCGTTGTTTGGGGCCTTTGGCGCGGTGCCAGTGATTGCGATGTTGCGCAGGCCTTCAGTCCAGTAGTGGCCGAGGGCGTAGCCAGGCTCGTAGACGATCTCGTCGGCGTTCTCGATCGGCGGTGCGTTGGCTGGCAGGAAGTTCCCACGTTTCATCTGCCGACCAGTCTCTATGCCGGCCGGACAGCAGACCACATTCAGAGGTCGCTCGCTGACCGGCACCTGCATGCAGTCGCTGACGGCCTCCCAGTGTTTCCAGGCCGGGTCGTGGGTCTGGAAGTGGGCGAACCCAATCGGGATCAGTCGAACCTCGAAGCCGCGGCGGAAGGCCACCAGGTACTCGTAGCTGAGATCTGGCCACCAGCGGTCCTGGCTTTGCGAGCGAGGGCCGATCAGGGCGAAGTAGCGAACCATCGCAGACATGTACATAGTATGTACATGCTGCCGATCGACCGCGTCAACCCCTTTCGAGTCGAAACAGGCGCTTCACGATAGGTTTCGCGACCTTCTCATCGACCCGTTCCATCAGGATCTCCGTCTGTAGATCCATCGCTACGTCGCTCGGACTCCCCTGGTAGGGATCTCGCTTCCCGGAGGCGACGTCCCTGGCGTACTTGAGCATGCCGATCCCGATTCGGATGGGGAAGCTGGCATCGACGAGCGTTGCGCTTCCGTCATCGCCGATGATGTAGGAGTCCGTCTTGAACTCGGGCATCTTCCAGCCGGCCTTCTCCATGGCCGGCGCCATCTCTTCATAGTGAAGCTCCTGAAGGCGCTTTGTGTCCGCCCAGCCGCCTGGCCGGCCGACTGGACAGGTTCTGACGATGACGAGCTCGTCGAGGTCCAGTTCAACCGGCTCGGAGACCGGAAGGCCGATGCTGAAGGCTTCCTCAAGCCACTCGAACTCGCGCTGGAACGTACCGCGGCTGTGGTCGTCCTGGTAGTGAGCGACCTTGTAGGCCAGCGATTGCGCGTCGCAAAACACGCTGCCGGTCATACCGCTGCCGACCCACTCCAGCGGCGGCTCGGCGCCTACATTGAGCGCACGCTGAACCTCATCCTGGAGGCGGTCGGTGCCGACGTGGTACCTGACGTCCTTTGGGATCTCGTCCCAGTTCTCGACGATGTCGAGGACCGTCGTCATCAGCAGCGGCGCGGTTTCGGTGCTCCGAAGTCCTGGCCGAAGCAGGAGACCACCAGCGAGGTCTTTGGCAGAGCGAAGCCCATGCCGGCCCAGACGGCCGCCCAGAAGATGGACCGGTTGCGCTTGTAGCCGTGGTAGAGCATCGCGAGCGCCGTGAGGCGGCGCCCGAGCGGAGAGGTGAAGAACGCAATCAGCTCCTCACCCTCGTAGCCGAGACCGTCGAGGTCGCCGACCTTCATGAGCGTGTCCACGCCGCGCACCGGCTGCGGCTCGTACTCGAGGTCGAGGCCCAGGCCGGGCAAGTCCGCTCCGTACTCCTGCTCTGCCATGCGCTTCCAGGTCTCCCCGGAGTAGATGTTCATCTGCTGTGGTTTGGTGAGCATGCCTGCCATCGTATCCTCCCAGGCTCAGCGGGAGCGCTTCTTGCGCTTGAGGCTCTTCTTGCCGGCCCTCTTCTCCATCGGCGTTCCGCGAGTCACTCTGATATTCTTGACCCCGCGCCCCTTGAACATCTTGCGAAGTTCCTCCGCCCTCTTCTTGCTGTAGACAATCCATCCCTTCCTATTGCCGTACGGCGTCGTGTAGGTGATGGACCAGGCCTGGCTTCTGCTTGTCTTCGCAGGAGCGGTCTTTTTTCGGCCAGGGTTTTTCCGCTTCTTCTTGCCGGTCAGCTTGATGGCCAGGAGGCCAATACCGACAAGAACGACCATCGGGAGCCAGCCCTTCAGCTTCTCGCCGATGCTGACTGCGCCGGTTGGCAGCGGTGCGGTGAGTTCGGTGCCGCGGTAGGATCCTGTGCTGTGGTAACTCATGGTGCGCTTCTCCGAAAAGGCTTGGGGTCGATAGCTGGTCTTGGGTGGGAGCTCCGTGAAGTACGGACTTGCGGGTCGCAACCTCGTCGCGTCCCAGGCGTAGCCCGCGTAGTGTCGACGCCTCACTTCTTCCGCCTCCGTCTGCGGAAGCCGAGGTACTCCTTGAAGCCGAAGAAGGTAAAGAGCGGGATGGCGACGGTCGCCACCTGGGCGGCCGTCTTCCAGAACGTGCTCTTCGAGGCCTCGTATTCCGCCAGGTCTACTTCGCGCTTCCGCAGTGCGATGTACTCACTGCGGAATTCGTCCTCGGAGAGACCCTGTGCTATGTACCCCATCATGCCCCATCGGCTGGCGGCTAGACGTCAATCATCTGGTTCCGCTCGACCCTGACATGGAGGCCGCAGCCATCCCAGGTGCAGCGGAATTCCTCGATGTTGATCTCGCCGCCGGTTCGGTCATTGCGCTGAAAGCGGATGGCCTTCATCTTGTCGGTGATCCGCAGTGCATTGCTGCAGCGCGGACAGTAGAGGTGGAGAAACAGCTCCCCATCGGCGGCGTAGACATCTGGAGTGGTGATCCGGTCGCCGTAGCGGATGCGCGGATGGCCGATCGCCGTCTTCGTGAGGTCGACTTCGGCCGACACGCCCCTGGCTCCGCTGCCGGCAGGATCCGGAACGTCACCCTTGATCTCGTAAAGGTCTTCTGGTCGTGAATTGGTCATGCGACCAGTCTACTTCTTTTTCTTGCCCTTGAGCACGACGGCGATGATGACGAGGCCGCCGCCGATGACGATGTAGGGCAGGTACTTCTCGACTGCCGAGGGAGGCCGGTAGGCGACGCCAGGCTGCTGGCCCTTCTGCGCCAGGCCGGCGCCGTAGGCTTTCGCGCCGCCCGTCAGAACGTCCTTGATGAAGCCGAAGACACCACTGTCTGTCTTCGGGGCCGGCGTAGCGGTTGCCGCTGGCTTCTTCTCTTCCGGCTTGGGCAGGTACTCATCCCAAAAGGCGCCGAGGCCATTGGTCGGGGTTCCGGTGAAGTAGGGCATGGGTTCTCCTATTTTGCTGCGGGCTTCTTGCGCCGCTTCTTCCAGATGATGAGCCCGGCCAGGGCAGCAGCACCCAGGCCTCCGAGAATGAGTAGTTTTCTGCGCTTGCGACTCGCAACTAGGGCTTGCTCCTGGGCGATCTGCGCCTGTTCGGCCGCGCTGGCCTGGGCGGCGAGCTCCGCGATGACCTTGTCGATCTCGGAAAACGGGATCCCCTGCTTTCGACCGTCGATGCAGACCTCGAGCGACTGGCCCGTGTAGCCTCGGTCGGCGCACAGCTTGGCGATGGCGAAGTCGTCGTAGGGCCTACCCGCTCCCACCCAGGAGATGCACTCCTTCCAGGCCTCCCCGCGGAAGGCGGAGCACTTCTTCCGCTCAGCGTCCGCAGGCGTCTCCCTAACGGTCACAGCGCCGTTGACCGGCCCGCACGGATTCTGCCCGTCAGCCCGCTTCCGGGCGCAGTAGCCTGCCTTACCGGCGGCTGGCGGGCACCAGACCTTGCCGGCCCCACAGAGTGTCGCGGCGATGCGCTCTGGGGTCATCACCGTGAATCCGGCTTTCGTTGCGCCTGTTCCCACGTATCCCATGACTAGCTCCCCCAGATGGCGTAGGCCGCGGCGAGGGCCGCTGCGCCAATAAGCGCTATAGTGCCAACCCCCGTTTTCTTCTTCGGCGGTGCGGCCGGCTCGATTTCCGCCTCGTCGAGAAGCTCGTCGACGATCTCCTGCGGTGATTTTGCCCCGGCCCAGCTCTCGTCGGTCCACCACTGGCTGGCTCCCGCGCCTGATGGGTCGATGACCGGCTGCGGCGGAGGGGCCACGGGCGGAGGAGGCGGAGGGGAAGGCGCGGTCGTGAACCGCGGAGGCTGGCTGATTATCCTTGGCTCCTTGGTAACGAGCGGCTCCTTCGTCGGCCGGATCGGCGCCGCCTCGAGGACGGTGATTCCACCCTTGTCCCTGGACACCTCGGGCGAGGGGAAGAGCGTTCTCGTACCAGTCGGGAGCGGGGGGGGCTTCTCCAGCACGAGGGCGCCACCTCCATAGATGGGTCGAGTGACCCTGGTCGGGGAGACGATCCTCGGGCTCTTCTTGACGACACGCCCAGTGAGTTCCGTTTCCTGCGCACCGGTCCCGAAGGTCCGCGACCGCGTGATAGCACCTGTTGCGACGTAGCCCATGTCGGCTCCTAGGATTCGAGTTTCTTGGCTACCTTCTTGAGCAGCGGTGGTCCGAGGATGAAGACAGCGACAGCGACAGCGCCCCAGATGAGGAGCTTCTTCACGCCGCTACCAACGACATCAGTCGCCAGCGCGATTCCGCCGGCAATGTTCTCCGGCAGCTCCGCGACGGACTCGATGATCGCTTCGCGCGCCATCGTCCACTTCCCCTGGACCATGCCGGCAGCATTGCGAGCCATCGCGTATCGATTCGCAGTCTCCCAGAACTCCGTGTTCCAGGGATACTCTTCGTTCATCGCAGACTTGGCCGCGAGCAGCGCCGGTGCGGTCATTGGGTTTTGCCGCCAGAGCTTCACGAACGGCAGTTGAGACTCGAAAGCCATCCGCGCCGATTTATAGGAGTGGGTCTCGACAAACTTCTTTGGACAGTCGAGATTCCTGTCGAGCTGCATCTCACGAACGTTGCACGCGAGAGATGCGTAGTTCGAGGTCTGCGCAAGAAAGGCAGCTCCAAACATGTAGACATCCCGCCAGGTCGTCTTCGGGATCGCCTTCCCGCGTGGGCCGCGCGTGCCGCCGCGCAGTCCGACGTAGCGACGCTTCTCACGGAGGAAGACATCTAGTGCGTTGAAGGCCATCGCGATCCCCTTCCGGCGCTAGCGCGCCATCCTCCTGGCGAGAAAGAGCCCGATTGTGCCGGCGATGCCGATATTGCGGAGCTTCGGCTTGTTCGTGAACCAGCCGAAGGCCATGAGGGCCATGGCGCCGAAGTTGGCGATGTCGATAGCATCGACCGTCGAAACACCCTGCACGGCGAATAGCTCGCCACGCTCCGTCCACGCGCGGGTGTCGCGGCCCTTGTGGCTGGGGCGTCCGACACGCTCGACACCCTTGTCGATGATGCAGTTCGTGCCGAAGATGCGCCGGCCGTTCATCTCGATCTCGCAGAGGCCGGTCTCGGCGCCCTCGGGAACCACGACGGACGCCATGGTCGGGCCCATCATCTGCGGGTAGAGCCAACTCGTGCCCTGGAACTTGACGCGGACCTGGCCCTGGCCGAAGCCACCGAACGGCCCGGTCACGTTAACCACGTCCCCAACCCGCGTGTGCGTTGGGAAGATGCCGCCAGGCGTGGTCGGGCCCGGGGCGCCGGGGTGGGGCGCGATCGGACCGGGTAGGCCTCCAGGGAAGCCCGGCCAGCCGCCGGGCAGATTGAACTGGCCCAGCTCGGTGAGGAGACCACGTTCGCCGCGGCCGGTTTGCTTGTAGCTCATGCCGCTTTCCTCCGCTTGCCGGCCTTGTAGCCGACGAGAAAGGTCAAGCCCAGAACCCCGGCAACGACGGTCGGCAGGAGCCATGGGTGCTGGCGCTGGTAGATCCAAATCTTGAGTGGCGTCACGGCGAACCGAAGGCCGATTCCCCTCTTGACAGCCGCGGTGCTCAGACCCACCGTAGTTCTACACGGAGCCCCGGGTGCCTGGCCGCGCTCGACCTTTGCGAGTCGCAACACCTCGCAGGTGAACTGCGGGAGATAGGGATCGTCCAGGACGTTCTTGCCGACCTCCAGTGCCGAGGCTACCTTGCCCCAATCTGCTCCGAGTGCTTGACGTTTCCTGTAACTCACAATGGACCCCCCTGAGTCGCCCGCTGGCCTGCCTCGCGAGGCTTGTCGGTCGGACTCTCCGGTTGTTTCCGACCGCGGCAATCACGCCGTGAGCTGGCGGAAAGGAGTAAGCGCCAGCTGGGACTCGTTTGGTTGGCTCTGCAGACCATGGGTTTTGATGCCCCCCTCATGACTAGGCCAGCGGGCCACGCAGAGGGGTCCGTTGTGTCAGTCGCCCTTGAGCGCGCTCCAGATGAGGATGCCGACCGCTGCGTAGATCCCAAGCTTCATGATATTGGAGAAGTCGGGGACCGCCGCGAGCGGTGCTGGTTTCCTCTTCGGTGCGTAGAGAGACGCACCGCTGCAACCCGCGCAGGGCATCGCTAGCAGAGGCTCCCGTAGCCGCAGCTACTGAGGCTTCCGAGGCTGCCACCGCCGAGCGTGCCCAGGCCGTCGCTCGAGAGCGAGCCCAGGCCGCTCGGGGCCTGCTTGCCCGCCGCGGGTGCCGGAAGCTTCGCTGCAGCCTTCTTCTTGTGGACCAAGAAGTAGTAGCCGAGCGCGAGGCCGGCGAGGCCCAGACCGATCTTGGTTTTCTTGCTGAGTTTCATTGCTGACTCCCTGTTGAGCTGACTCGCTTGCGACTCGCAGGCGGTGCTACATGTTGACGATGCGATAGCCGGGGAAGCCGACGACCAGTGTTCCCTGCGTGGTGGCCGGCGTCTCGACCGAAAAGAGGATCCGCTGATAGATCGGCGTGAAGTTGACGACGGTGTTCGGCGTCCAGAGCGTCGGCACCGGCAGTGGGATCGCATTGCCCGGCATCGACAGGAGCGGAGGCCGCTCGGAGTTCTGGAAGTTCCGCTGCGAACCGCCATCGCTGATCTCATAGGAGATCGCGATGATGTCCTCATCGAAGTCGACCGCGCCGTTGGCCTGGTCGGGCAGCGGCCAGCCGGCCCAGACCGGACGCCAGAAGCCCCAGTAGACACCGTTGGACGGAAGCGACGGATACCACATGCAGACCGGGTAGTGCGTCCCAATGAACGGACCATCCTGCGAGACCTGCATGGGGATCGGGTTCCCGCGGAGCCCATTCTGGGCGATGGCGAAGGTCTGCTCACCGCAGAGCATGTACTCGACCCGGCGACCCGGGATCTTGTCGATCTCGTCGGTGATGCTCTTGGGGCCCTTGCGAAGCTCCTCGACCTGTTTGGAGAGCTGGTCGACCTCGGCATTGAGGTTCGCGATGCTCTGCATCGCCTTACCAATTACTGCTCTTACGTATTCCTGTAGTCCCATTGGGGTACCCCTTGGTCGGGCTTGGGTTGGGGTGGCTTTTGCCCTCGGCATGGCAGGCCCGAGCTACCTGGCCGGATTCAGTTGAGAGTCGTAAGTGCTAGTCGCTTAACTCCAGAATCGTGCCGAACCGTTGGGCTCGGTAGTGAAGGTCAGAGGAAAGAAGTGCCAGGTTCGCTGCTGGCGTCCCGGAACCCTTACCCGTGTCGTAGGTGTCCAGCACGTTGGTGCCTTCGCGGATCAAGTAAAGAAACAGGCAGGTCGATGGCGTTGGGCTGGCCGGCGCGTTGATCACTGCGATCTCCGCAATCTTGTGCTTGTAGATCTCGCCGTTAGCGACCGCCATCGTCGCTGTAAATGGCGTCCAACTAGCGACGGCTGGCACGGGTGAGAAGTTGACCGGTGCCCAGGTGTAGTAGCCGGAGAAGTAGGCGTTCTCAGTGGACGCTGGATCGGCAAGCGGCATGACGTGGAGATGGACGCGAACAGCAGTCGTTGTCCTCCACTTGTGGGGAAGCTGGTAGACGTAGTGCAGGCTGTCGTCCTGGTCATGCCGAAAATGGAGCAGGAGGAGCGCCGTGTCGCGAAACACCTCTTGCGTCAGCGCCGCAGCGCGGTTGCCGATGTCGGGAGCGCCTATGAGGTCGTCCCAGCGGCCCTGCGTCTGGGCGATCCAATAGCCACCGTCCTGGGCGGCGATGATCTCGAGCCCATCTGGCGTGTACGGGCCGCCGAGTTTGGTGAGCGTGTAGAGGTCGTCCATGGTGCGAACGTAAGCGACCGAGCCGTCCTTGAGAGGGTCGGAGTTTACGTTTCCAAGCGCAGTCACGTCCTCGACATTGATGAGCGTCTCTCCGTCGTTGCCGGACACGGGCGGGTTGACGGCCACGGTGTAGACAACAGGCGTGCCGCTGCTTCCACCGCTTCGTCTGACGCGCATGTACTGCGCGACGATCGATCTACTGAAGTGCCCGGGCTCTGCGAAGCTCTCGATTTCCTGCCATGCCGTGTTGTCCTGGCTGATCTCAATATGGACCGTGCCCGCAGTCAGGGTGCCCCCAATGACAACCGTATTGAAGGTGCCGAGGGCACTCACGTCGGAAGCTGCGCCCGCACCGTCTCCGGCGGGCACGACGAGCTGGGCATACTGAGTGCCGTCGTTCGTTGCACCTACATCCACGTTCGCAGTCAGGACCATGCCGGTGCCGGCGAGAAATCCAGAGATGCGAACGCGCATGTAGCGCGCAGCGAGCTCAAAGGTCTTCTGCCCTGGTTTCGAGAAGGTCCAGAGCGGTCGCCAGTTCGCGTTGTCCGGCGAGAATTCGATCGTGAGCGCGGGGCCGGAGAGGCCGCCGCCGATTGTAATCGTCTTGACGCGCCCCATAATGGACACATCAGTCGACGCACCGACGCCATCGGCGGCGGGTACGGCGAGGTTGACGAAAACGTTCGACACTTGCGACTCTCAATATAAGAACGGCCGCCCCTCCACCAAGGGAGAGGCGGCCGTGCCAGTCAGGTGGAGTGAACTAGCTGACCGACAGCAAGCTCTACTGGACGTCTCGGGTCTGGAGGCCGTCGATCATGAACATGATGACCTTCTGGTCATCGGTCGCACCGCTGTTCAGGATCGTCAGCGCGTTCGTCGCCCCGATCGCGAAGAACTCCATGTTCACGTTGAAGTTCTGGCGCACGGGCACGACGATGGGACGGGCCAGCTTGAGGATCGCCTCCTGGCTCGGTTCACCGAGGTTGAAGATCGAAGTCGCGCTGGTGCCGTCGAAGCCCCAGAGGCCGCCGCCCGTCGGTACGTACCAGATGGGCGCCTGGAACTGAGGCTTATCGCCCAAATTCAAGGTGAAGTACAGCTGCGAGGTGACCTGCACGTAGTTCTGGCGATGGTTGGTGCCCTCGAAGAAGAGGTAGCAACGTAGCGACAGAATCACATATGTTTGATCCGATGCCAACTGGCCAGCCACCTGCAGATTGGTGAGTGCTAGCGTCCCCACGTTGGCGTTGCCAAACAGTCGGGTGCTCGCACCGATCGCGGTTGCGGGGTTGCCAGTGGTGCGGACGAGGGTGTCCCAGAAGGGCTGGTGGCGGCGTTCGCGTACGCCATGAAGTCTCGGCATTTTTCTCTCCTGTACGTAGTGTTTCGGCTCTAAAGCCAGGTCGGGTGTCGTCCCGCCTTGGGTTGATGGCGTGAGGGAGTCGAAAGGGAGGAGTCAGGAGGGAAACGCGAGCCTAGAAGCCGCCCGCGAAGATTCCGGTGTAGAGGTTGGCCATCTTGTCGTAGCCGGGGCCGACCTTCGGCACCTGGCGCACGAAGCTGCGAGAGGGCACCGGGGCGACCATCGCGCGACGCGGGACGGCCTTGAGCATGGCGGGGTTCTGCGTGCCGATGCCGGTGCCGATGTTGGAGCCGCCGAGCGCTTCCTCGAAGCCCTCGCCCATCTCCTCCATCATGCCGAGCTCCTCTTCGGCGCCCATGTCGATGTACTCGCCCATCTCCTCCTCGTAGCCGCCGACATCGATGTACTCGCCGACGTCCACGTACTCGCCCATGGCCGAGTCGTAGATGCCCTCGTCACCGGACAGACCGATGGTGCCGAGCCAGTTCGCCGGCACGTACGAGGTGAGGACGATCTCGATGAAGTTCAGGCCGAGGCCCATGAGGACTTCCTGCCGGTACTTCCGCAGGAGTGCCACCTTCTTGGTGGCGAAGCTGCCCGCGAGCAGCATCAGGCCGGCGCCGGCCGGCGCCGCGTGCTGGCCGAGGCTCGAGAGTCCGGGGACCATCGGGAGGACTTTGCGAGCCACAACCCGGCCACCGTACATCGCCGCGGCGACGGGGATCGCCTTCTTGACGGCATCGACGACGCCACCCTGGACGTTCGCGCGCATCTTGTAGCGGCGCATGAAGGCCTTGGAGCCGGAGCTGCCGTGAGCCTTCTGGAACTTGATGGTCTTGCGAGCGCGCTTCACGCTCTTGGAGACGCGGCGCTTGCCCTTCCACTTCCGGCTCTTGAACTTCCGCTTCAGGCTCTTGCGATGGGCCTTGCGGGTGCGACGCCAGGACTTGATCGCCTTGGTTCCGCCTTTCCGCTTTCGCTTGCGCCATCCCTTGAGGGCCGCACGCCGACGAGCGGCCTTGGTCGTCTTGCTCTTCTTCTTGGCCACAGTCTTCCTCCTGGTGGTCTTGGCGGCGGTCTTCCTCTTGGTTGTCTTCCGCCTGGTCGTGGTGGTCTTGCGGGCCCGCTTCTTCGCGGTGGCTTTCCGCTTCCGGGTCGCGGCGGCCTTCTTGGCGGCGGCGCTCCGCTTGCGAGCCTTCGTGGCCCGGGTCGCGGCGGCCTTCTTGGCGGCGCGCTTCCGCATGGCGGAGATGGCGCGCGGCGTCTTGGCCTTCTTGGCGGTCTTCCGCTTCTTGGCCGGCTTCCGCTTCTTGCCTCCCCAAGTCGCGCCCTTCGTGATGCGCGGCTTGTACTTGGCCTTCATCTTCACGCCGACCGGGTTTTTGCGACGAGCCTTCGCGAGACTCTTGAGCCGGGCCTTGCGAGCAGCGCCGTGCAGCTTGCTCAGCGGGGTCTTCCGCTTGGCCACTTTTCGTTTGGCCTTGGGCATTCGCTTCCCTCCTGGGTTCTTGACAGACTGAGGAACTCCCGGCGGTCGACCTTTCCTAACGGGCTTGCGTCGGCCCGAGGCAGCCTTCTGCTTCGGGATGTACCGTTTCGTCGATCGTCGCGTAGTTCGCGGGTTGACGTAGAAAAGGGGCATTCGATCCGACTTGCGTTAGGTTGTGTCGTCCGAGCCGGAGAGCCCCCTGACGAGTAGCCTCGATGATGCGGGAGAAAGTCGTGACCTGTCAAGGACTTCGGGCGCGCCCGGGCGACTTGCGACTCTCAACAGGGCCAGCGTGTAGGCCCCGGAGTGAAACACCAGTGCTAGCGGTTTTCAGCGTCCGCGGCGCCGCAAAAGAAGGTCGAGTTTTTCAGTGTTGGTCTGCTGCGACTGTTTGATCAGGCCCTGTTCGGTCCTCACATCCTTTATAAGGCCCTTCTGCTCGCCGATCTCACCGCGCAGTTCACTGATATCCCGGCGCGTCGTCTCATGACCGTTTTTGTCGTGTTGGATCATCACGTCGCGGAGCTGCGAGGTGGTCGGCCTGTCCGCGAGCATGCTCGAGAGCGCCCACAGCGCGCCTGACAGAATCACGAAGGCACCGAAGGTGATCGACACGACCCGCAAGATCGATGGCGGCTTCGGTGTGGTCTTATGCTCCACTTCCGTGATCCTGGCGTCCTGCTTGGAGAAGACCTCGCTGCCGTTCTCAAGCCGGACTCGGTGCTCCACTGCGGCGTCTCGTAGTTTTCTAACTGCGAGCTGCAAACCAGCCACGTCTTCCTGTAGTCCCATTGACGATCATCCCACGAGGCCCTGCGGTTTCCAATCGAGTTCTCCACCCCAGATGATCGCTACGAGTTTCCGGCGGTTGCGAATGAGCAAGAGGGCCTTCCCCTGTGGGTGCCAGTACCACTTGCAGCCTGCCGCCGTCGCGTCAACGAGCTCCCCGTCTCCCCCCCGATACCCAAATCCGAGAGCCTTCTTATTCAGACCCACCAGCGTCGTGTTGTCGCAGATTCGTTTCGGAACCCGACGCTTGCGAGAGGTTTTCTGACCTACCAGCCCAACAACGACGCGCGGAAAGGACTCGATGTCATGCACGTAGTCGTGCGTGCCGTCCTTCCACTTGTCGCTGCGGTAGGTCACATAGACACAGGGCCCTGCGTAGTAGACAGAAGTAGGGATCGCGACGCTCGACGGGAGGCGTTTGGCGTCCTTCACGTCGTAGGCGTGGAAGTCCTCGAACAGCCTAATAGCCCTGCGAAAGCCTGGCGGGCAGCTGGGCATCTACTTCTTGGCTTCCTCGCTGAACACGTACTTCCAGAGGAGGTAGCCGGCGATCCCGAGCATAAGCAATTCCTTGTTGCTGATGTCGAGGGTGATTCCCGCGAGCGGATTGCCGCTCTTGCGAGTCGCAATCGAGCCCCTTGGATAGAGTCCTTTTCCGATCAAGACAGCCCCCATGGGTAGCGGTTGTGCGGCGTCGTCGGGCGCAACGCCCAGTTTTCCTCCGCCGCGGATCTTCGGTTTCTTGGCGAACACTCCGTCGCGCAGCTCTCCAGAGGCGCGATAGTAATCGTAGCCCTTGCCATTCCAAACGGAGTAGTCGGCCATGATCATCTCCCGCCGATCGCGTCGACGACGGTTCGGTCGAAGAAGGTCTTCCCGCGCTTGTCCTTGCGGATGAAGACCAGGTAGGCGCCGATCCCGAGGAACGCGAGCGGCAGCACCGACCCTGCGAGCTTCGCATCCCCGAACTGCATCATCGGCGGCTTCGTCGATGGCATTGGGTAGCCCTTCCAGTTGTACTCGTATTGGTAGGGCTGGGCTCCGTATCTGTAGTAGCGCATCGCGCCCTCCTAGAAGATGCCCTTGAGGAGCTTGGGTGGCTTGAGCTTCTTGCCCTTCTTCTTGGACTCGTAGTAGTAGAGACCACCGACGACCGCCAGGCCGATGCCGACCAGGGCGAGGTTGCTCTGCTGCACGCGCTGGAGCAGCGGCAAACCCGCGACGATCTGATCGCGGGGCGGGTTCACGACACCGCCGGTGCCAGACGGGGGCGCCTTCGGCGGAGGCGACGGGACCTTGGTCGCGACGTTGAGCTGGTTGGCCTGACTGTGGAGTTTCTCCATCGCGAGGTCGGCCGTCAGTGCCAAACCATCGACATCGGAGAAGGTCGGCGCGGGGATCTTTGCCAGGCACTTGTTCACGAGCGACAGCGTACCGGACCCGAGGCGCCCATCCACCGCGATGCGAGACCAACCATAGGAGCTGGCAACCCGATTGGCCTGATTCTGCACGGCCTTGAAGAGGTTCGCGGTCTCGATCGTCATCGGCAGAACGATGCCGCGAATCGGTTTGCAGTTGCCCTGCGGGTTCTTCGTGCTGCACCAGTTGGGCTGCAAGACGAGGCCCATCGAAGAGTAGCCCATGCCCATTGCTCCAGTCGGCGACGCGGAGTGGTTGCCTCGGTACAGCACGTCGCCATAGAGCTGCAGCCAGGTTTTGGATTTCCAGTTCGGACCGCTGAGTTCCCGCATCGCAGCGGCAGTGGCCTTGTCTACGAAACCGTCCTGGCGGTTTGGGTAGCCAAGCGTCGCCAGCTTGTGCTGAAGCGTCTCCACGATCATGATCGTCACCGGATTGTAGACGTCCGTGGTGGCAGCCATCAGCCAGAGCTGCGGGACGGCCATCCCGGCATTCACGCGATCCATCCCCATTTCCATGGCGACGGTCACGGCATCGTAGGTGTCATAGTCGGACATCGATTGCTCCTTACTTGAGAGCCACAACCGCGATCAGGAGGACCGCTCCGCCTGCCACCAGGACTGGAACGAGCGGGAAGGGTTTCGCCGGGGCGGCATAGGCAGCACCGGGCTGGTCCGCACAGGCCGACGCGACCAGGTTTGCACCCTTCTGGCCAACCTCCGGCGGTGCGCCGGCTGCCGCGGCACCTCCGGAAGCAGCGAGCTGGCCCACCCTCGAGCCAGCGACATTGCAGGCCAGGCTACCGATCGAGCTGATGACCCCCTTGCCCCATTCGGCGGCCTTCATACCGGCAGGCGCCGCGGTCGCGGTCGCCTTGCTTACGCCCTTCGCAACCCAGGACAGCGGGTTGTACCAGGCGCCGAGTGCGCCCTGCATGCCCTCCAGGACGACGATCTCGGAGGCCTCCCCGTAGGCGGCCAGGCCGAGCATCGACTTGACCTCGACACGGCCGGTCTGGCCGGCCCGGATGAACTCCTCAAGAAGGCCCATCGAGGTACTCGCGGCGATCGCCTGGTGGAGCGCGTGCTTCGGCGGCAAACCTTGTCGCTCGAACTTCCTACCCTGTGCGGCGACGCGGCCCCAGAGCTTCGGATCGAGCTGATCGAAGACTGCCTTGAGGGCTGGCTTTCGCTCCTCGACTGGAAGCTGCCGGATGCTCGACATGATGCGGCTGGCCACCTGCTGTCCAAAGTTGGCGATCGGGTCCTTGCCCTGAACTGCGCCGGGCTCGTCGTCGCCCAGATACTTCGGGACCAGGACGTCGATGGATTTCCGCGGGTAGTACTTCGTGCGGTGAACCCCACGCCCGATCGGCTCCTGGCCAACGTAGTTCGGATAGGCGTAGCCCGGCTGCCACGGTGTCGGGATCGCTGGGTTGTCGATGCTCTTGCGACGCCGATACTTCGTGGTCGCCGTGCCGCGGCCAGGTGGCTCTGCCATCACATAGTCGGGAATAGCGTACTGCCCATCCCACGGGTGCGGTTTGCGAAAGAACATGGATCCTCCTAGGCGACCGGCCAGACTTTGGCGGCCACGACGCGGCTGAGCATACGCTTGGTTCGACTGGCGGCGACTGGATCGAGCGCGATCCAGCGATTGGTTTGTGGCTCTAAAGCCTCGGTGAAGACGTGCGAGAACTGGCGCTGCCCATGATGGAACATGTGCCGAAACGCAACGGTGACGATTCGCGCCCGGCCGCCCCCCATGAGCACCATGGCCGTGAGCAGCGCGCAGGAATCATCGCAGTCGAGGGACGGCTTCTTGCCACTCACAAGTTCGCGAGCGACCACGTAGGGAGCCCTGACGAGCTCGACGGTCCTGGGGTCCCGCATGTAGCGGGTGTTGCCCAGGACGAAGTAGTAGTAGGCGAGGTACTCGTCGAGGTAGGCCTTTCCCGGCAGACCCGCGACGATCTGCTCGAGGAAGAGACGCAGGTTATAGTCACGCTGCGAGGAGAGCGCAGCGTCGATGATCACGCCGACTGTCTGTGGAGCACCGCGGTACGGAAACTTCAGTACTCGATCGTGGCCTCGCAACTCATGTTTCTTCTACCGGAGAGTCGTCGGGAGGGGTCTCGGGGTCGCCGAGGTCGTCGGGAAGGTCGTCGGTCAGATCGTCTGGAGCCTCTTCGTCTGGCTCCTCCGCTGGCTCTGGCTCCTCACTGATTTCGCCAGTGAGCAGGAACTCGGCGACCTGCCTGACCCAAACTCGACCGGGTACCGTCGCAAGCGGCGAGCCCGTCTGTATTTTAGCCATCTTACCAAGGAAGACGTCAACCCCGAGCCGACGCAGGCCGTCGAGAATGTCGTCCGGCAGCATGTTGCGTGCCGTAGCGGCAAAGACGGCAGGAGGCGTGTTATTTCGGATAGCTGTCTCCATGAAGGCCACGGCCTTGGCCATGTCCTCGTCGGAAACCTCAGGGATTTCGGGCTCGCCGGCCGCGCGGCGCGCCTCCCTCTCGGCCTGTTTGGCAGCCTGCTGCTCGCGCATCTTGTCCACCACGCCCTTGGGCATCTCGACGACCCGACCGTCCTGGAGGCGCACCTGCACGAGCTGCTCGTCCTCTTCCCCCTCCGCCCCTACTCCGGCCGCCGCCCCTGCGACGCGCCCGGCGATGGCTCCGGCAATCGGCGAGTTCGTGACCATTTCCAGTGCGCGCTCCCATCCGGCCTTGTCGCCGCCGCCGCTTGGCACCAGGGCCTCGAAGGCTTCCTTGACGGTCACGAGATTCTGGATCTGATCGATTGGCCCCTGCTCCTTTCGCGTGCGGAGCGCGACTGTCTCGGTCTCGGCCTTGTTGACCTCGCGCTCCAGACGCTTCTGGATGTCCCTTAGTCCATCGATCCGCATCTCGAATCCGTGCCGCTGGGAGTCCATCGCCTGCTGGTGCGCCGACTTCAGAGTATGAACTTCTCGCTGGCAGGCCGATCGGACCTCAGCGAGTTCTCGCTCAAAGCGAGCCTCATAGCGCTTCAGCTCCTCGAGGTGGAAGTCTTCACGCCGCGCCATCCTCGCCTCGTACTGCTGGCGGATCGCTTCCAAATTGTTGGAGTGCGTGGCTTCCTTGCTCTCCATGATCCCGAACAGGCGCTCCTGGCCGGTGTTGTCGGGCTCCTTGTTGAGAGCCTCAACCAGGCGGTCGTCCTTGTCGGCCAGGCGCTCGCGGAGTGCCTTCATCTCCTCGCGCATCGGGGCGAGGATCAACTCCAACATCTCCAGGTCCTTACCTCCGCTATCGGCGCGGCTATCACGGAGTTGTCGCGCTTCTTCGCGGGATTCACGTACTTGCTGGGTCATGACGTTCATCGCCTGGCTCGCGAGGCCCTGATTCTCGCCGTTGCTGCTCGCCTGCTGCTCGTCTTCTTCGTCGTCGGCGTTGAGTAGGGAGTCCAGTTTTGGCGCTCCGGCAACGTCGAAGGTCCGACCCTCGATGTAGCCCCACCGACGTTTCTTGGTCTTCGGGTCCCTGCGGTAGCCCTCGACCCGAATCTGGAACTTGCCACCACCGTGTTCTTCCTTGATGCGATCGACGGTGACCGGTTCCTGGTAGGTTTCGAGTGCGCCGTCGACCTTCACGCCGCGGTGTTTCGTCGGCGACAGGCGTGCGAGCCGCACCTTGATTTCGCCCGTGGCCCCGAACTGCTGGATCCACTCGTAGAGATCCTTGTCGGTTTCGCGCTGGATGTCACCGATCGGGTCATCCTTCGCGTCTGGTTCGTCAGTCTTTTGCGTCGTCGCTGCCATCGGGCTCCTCCTCCTCCTCGTCCTCTTCTTCCACCAGAACATCGTCGACCATCTGGATCATGACGGCCGCCGAGTCACGGAAGGTCTGGATGAGCATCATCAGCTCTGGCTCGGGTGGATTCTCTGGGCTCGCACCCTTGGTCGCGTACTCGCAGAGCTGCATGCCGAGCGCAACCGTTGTTTGAATTCGGGCCGCGAGCCGTTGATGGATTCGATCATCGCTGCCGGTGATCATCTCCGCGACTGCTCCCTCGCAGAGGTCTAGCCGCTCATTGACGTTCTTCTCCAGCTTGGCTTGGCTCTGCGCGAGCAGTTTCAGGAGCGGGTAGACATTTCCGAGAAACTCGGCCTTCTGATCGATGATCGCGGCGTTACTCAGCCTGCTGATCGACGCATCGATCTCCGTCTGAATCGTCTCTGCTTTCATTCTCGTCGTCCTCCTCCTCGTCGTCGTCCAGGTCGAGGTCGTCGTCCAGGTCGGGCAAGTCCGTTGGACGTACGGGTCGGTGTTTCGGGTGCTGGGCGAAGTACTTCTTGCGCCGCTTCTCCAGCTTGCGCAGCTCGCGCTTGGTGAACGGATCCCAGCGGTCACAGTCCAGGACTGGCGAATCTCCTGATAGCTCCAGGTAGACGCCTGGCTGGATGATGCAGCAGCGGTGATGTTCTTGTGGCCGGTAGTCCTCGAGCCCGAGGGCCTCGAAGGTACCGCCCGCATTGCCGTGATCGAAGTGCGACATGACGTGTAGGTAGTAGCGGCAGTTTCGCTCGCAGGGGCAGTTCTGTGGGGTGTGGGGTGGCCCTGGCTCCGGCGGACTGATGAGGTTCACGGCCTCCGGCGTTGGGCCTCCGTCCGGCGCGGGCGGTCCCCAGGTCGCTGGCTCCCCCTCTTCGAGTGCTCCGGCAGGTCGAGCTACCCCATCAGGATCATCGTGTCCCTTCATGGATCTCCTTCCGCCGGCCAATGTACACGACCTGAGTTCAGACTCGCAAGCACCCCCCGCAGTTCAGCCGCACATTATCTGCAAAAGATCCGCAGATCACCCGCAGTTCAGATGACAGTCGGGCGTCTCTGACTTTGAAGACGACCGAGGGATGCGTCTCGCGCCGTTCCTGCGGGCCGCAAGACGCACCTCTCCCGCCCGGTTTTGAGCCGTCTTACCGGGGCCCGCAACCACCGGAATCCGCAGGGTCAGCGGCCAGGGCCCGCGGTCGCACCGGGGACACCCCCACCGGGAGGCACAAAAACCGACATGTCGGATACGCTCGCCCGGTGGCCACCCGTAGCAAGAACTATGCCAGCCCGGTTTAGACTCGCAATCGCCCCACACCAGCCTACACTGGCCCCGGTTGAGGATTCGTCACTTCCCGGTGAGAATTCACCACAAATCCGGTGAAAAGTTGACACCTACAGGTAGGCGCCCGGTGATTACGCGGGGTTACCCGGTTGGTCCCCGGATTGCACTACCCTTGGTTGGACCCATGTCCCACCTTTACCGACAGCTGGCCCCGGTGGCCAGTTCCCGCCCCCCGGTAACGCGCTGCGTTACCCCTGGTGTGGGCCCCGGTGCAATGGGTGGGGAATTGTCCTGCATCCCCGGGCGCGCCCCATGCGCCCCACGACGCGCCCCGACCGACCGCCCCCCCGCGGTCAGCGGTCGGGCCCCGCGCGCGTCGTGGGGCCTGTGGGGGGCCCCACGGGGGCCTGTGGGGGGCGCGTTGCCCCCTACCCCTACCGCGCAACTCGACGCGACGCGGCAACTGTAGGGGTTTGTCATACATGCCGCAACCGTCCCCCACAGGGGGGCGGCGATAGGAGGGTTCTGCAAATGTCCGATACCAAGAAGTCCGATACCAAGAAGTCCGACAGCGAGACTACCCTGGCAAAGGCTCCCGCTCTGTTGTCAGAGGTACGCCCGGCCCGCGTGATTGCCGCGGACGCGGTTCTTTTCGCCCCGGTGGGGGACGGTTCCGTTTCCGTCGAAATCAGCGGTTCCGACCTGAAACGGCTGACGCTGCGCGCCCTGTCGGCCGAATTCGTGCGGCCCGGCGTTCGCGCCGCTGTCGAAGCCTGGAAGGCCTCCAAGAAGTAGGCGCGCCTACATAGCCCGCGACCGGCCCGCTCCCGCGACTGGCCCGCCCCTTACCGGGGGGCGGGCCTTTTTCGTGGGCTAACGCCGGGGCGCGCCCGGGAATTGCACCGGGGCGCCCCGGGGTTGGCCCACCCGTGCGCCTATGGGGGGCGCACAAACGGCCGTTGGAGGGTTCTATCATGGCGAAACTGCCCAAGAAAACCACGGTTGCGCGGGCGATTCAGGACTTCTTCGGCTGCAACCGGCGCGAGATTCTTGCGCTCACGCGCCGCGAACGGCTGGATTTGGCACGCGCCGCTGCCGAGGTGCGCGGCGAGCTGCTCAAGGACGCGGACGAGTACCCCGTTGCCGACCCGGCGTAGTACCATCTGCGCATGGCACGCCGCGACGACGACCCCCGCGCTCACCTGAAACGCATCCAACGGCAGCTGGCGCGCGGCGGCCGTCCGAAACTCAAGCCAGCCAGCAAGCTGGCGCGTCTCTACGATGACTTGCGCGACCAGGCCGTCGCCGATTGGGCCGAGTCCCAACGGAAACGCGCCCTCGACGGCCTCGAGCCGGAAGCCCCGGCCGCTGTGCGCGAGCGCCAGGAGGTGGAGCGGATCTCCGCCTCCGACTTCCTGGACGTGCTCGCCGACCAGGGCGAGGCAATCTCCGGCGCGCTGACGTCGGCGATGCTCGATCCCGAGGTGGCGGAGCTCTATCGGCCATGGGTCGAAAACGCCGAACACCCGGTGCTCGCTTTCGAGGCAGTGATCAGCCAGCCATTCGAGGCCTGGACGGGCGACATCGTACTCGGCGATCCGCCCGACCCCAATCGGCTCAAAGCCTACCTCTTGCAGCACGCGATCGAGTTGCGCGCGACTCTCGAAGAACGGCCCGCGAAGGAACTCGCCGCGGAGCTGTCCGCGATCCTCGCTGAACCGGAGTACGAACCGAAGCGTGGGCCATCGATGCTTGCGCCTGGACAGTGGCGCGGGCTTCCGTCAGGCATCGGCAAAGATCCGGGAACCTACTCCGTTTTCCTCGCCCCCGATGACAAGCGCTTTTGGGCCTACGCCAAGCGAGTCCGCTCACGTGAGCAACGCCGCGCTCGCGACCGCCAGAAGGTCTTCGACAAGGCACTCGCGGAAATCCGCTCGAAGGGGGGCGACGAGCGGCGCGCGATCTTCTGGGTGCGCGTCCACAACCGCATGATGCAGCTCGCCGACAGGCTCGCCCGCAAGCGGCGTAAGCACAAGCGGGAGTACTTCGGAGGCATGTCGCGCGCTGGGACCTATCACGCAGGTCATCGCCGCAAACGCAAGCGGCGCTAACGTTCGGCCGTGGTGGGCAGAACGGGCCCGCGAGCGCAGTCTAGCTCCTACTGCGTTCGCGGGCTCACTTGTGTCGACCAAGGAGGACAAAATGGCAGAAAATAGAGGCTGGAAGGTGATCGGCCGTGGGAAGAACGGCTGGCACGCGGACAACGGGACCACATCGCTATCCGGCGCCTACGCGGAGGGACGTGGCATCGAGCTGGCCGCGGAGGCCGCCGAGGGCGCGCTGGTCTACGACGCGAAGGACGCCGACGAGGGCCAGTTCATCAGACTGGTCATGGCCGGACCGATGTGCTGCTGCAAGCTCGATCCCGACAGCTACGACAAGCTCGACGGCAAGACGCGCAAGGCAGCCTTGCGCATGGCCCCGCTCATGGAGGGGTCGTTCAAACAGTACGCGCTCATGGCACAGAACCCCAGGTTCGGTGGGCTCGACCAGGTCGGCGTGCATATCTACGAGGGTCTGCTTCGCCAGGTCGACGGCATGCGTATCGGTCACGTCAAGAACGGCGAGATCGTCTGGGAAGAGCCAGGGCCGGAAGCGCAGTTGGAGCTTCTGTCATGAAGATGCACCCGTCGATCACGAGCGAGCGCGTCATGTCGGCTGTGCGCGAGTCGATGTTCGACCTTGCCAACCCGGGCTTCTGCATCAATTGCGGCGCGGACGCGGATGGATGCGAGCCGGACATGCGCCGAGGCAAGTGCGATAGCTGCAATACCTACAAGGTGTACGGCGCGGAAGAACTGCTGATCTACATCTAGACCGGGGTTGCGGGCACTTGTGGCTCGCAACTGCGCGCGGGGCCCAAACTGACGATAGGCGTTGTGCCTGTTCGCCAGAATTTAAAGTTGGAATGAGATTGGGCCCCGCGCGGAGTTGCGAAATCAAGGAGGACACCATGAGAGAGTATGAGATACACGGCCGAATCGGCTGCTGGGATGATTTGCGAGGCCTCGGGATTCACGCACTGACCGGCGAAGCGTGCGGCTGGAGCCTGCGATTGCTCTGCGACGTGACCGCGCGCGGAAAACAGGTGGTCGAACGCTTCCTCGGTGGGAACGTGACGATCGCGGCCGAAAGCAACTGGAACGGCGGATCGGACGGCGAGGAGCACGTCGGAAGCGTCATGCTGCCCTGCAGCATCCTGCCGGAGCTGGCTGCGTTTGCGCTCGCGTTCCGCGGGCCCCACGGAGTTGTGATCACCAAGGACGGCGATGCAGTCGAGTACACGGGGCACTGGGACCAGGAGTTCTACCCGATTCGCCGCATCGTCCGCTTACCCGAGAAGCCCGCGCAGCTTGGCGACCGCAATGAGCACGCCATGAGCGGCCGGGTAATCTGATGCCCTGGATCATCGATCGCGACTACATCTCGTCCGGCGAAGATCGCGTTCCGTCCAAGAAGGGAACGAATGCCTTCGCCGTTGGCGTCTGTTCGCGCTCCTGGCTGAAGCTCACTTCCGAGCAACGCAAGAAGGCGACCGCGCGGTTCCGCATGCTCGATGACGACGGCAACGTCTACTACGGTGGGCGCTGCACTGCCGACGTTGAGTTTCAGCCGCTCGACGACTTTGGCATGCCGAATGCCGGCTGCACGACGATCCAATTTCGCGAAAACGGAGAGTGGAGGACACTGTAATGAAACGCTACTGGATCCTGTGGACTTACATTGCCAACTACAATTCGATTCCGCTGACGGTGACTGCGGATTCACCAATGCGCGCCGCCGAAGTGGTCTTCGAGGGCTTCAGTGAGGAATTTCGCGAGAAGGCAACCCTTCACATCTTCGATCGCCCCCCCGCGATGACCATTCGCAAAGGAGTGACCAATGGCTAGTCGCCAATTCGCACTCACAATCAAGCTGGGCAACGATGCGATGCGGACCCTGGAGGATGTTGCCGATGCGCTCGAAAGCGTTGCCAGAAGCCTCCGGGTCGGAACCTGCTACGGACAAACGCGCCCCATCCACGACATCAACGGCAATCGGGTCGGTGAGTGGAAGTGGCCGGAGAGGTAGGGTGACATCCAATGATCGAATATCCATACGGCGATGACGCCTGGGTCAAGTGCTCCTGCTGCGGAGCGCTGATCGAGAACGATCCCGACCACAACGTCTACCTGCACGAACCAGACGGCTCGCCCTACCCGAGCGATGACGGCTTTGGGATGTGCATCCCCTGCGGCGGCGATCCCAAGGCCGATCGCAGCGACACCTCCGAGGCGAATCTCAGAAAACGCCTCGGCTGGGGCATGCAGTGCTTCTACGACACGCGCATCGAGACGCTGGAGAAGAGTCTCAACGAGAAGAACGCTGCCAAGTTCAAGGCGATGCCCTATGGGGAGAAGGTCGCGTTCATCATGGCCGCGATCGAAGACGGGATCATGTTCTGAGGAGGATTCCATGGCCGACGTCTACAAGCCCGAAGCGAGCTACGAATTCATGCGCGAGCTTGCCCTCGTTGCCAAAAACAACGGCGACGCCTACCGCGATGGAAAGAACGCGGAGCGCGCGGTAGAGGAGGCCTTCCGTGATTACCAGCATCGCAAACGCGAGCAGGAGCGGGAGGATCTTTCCCTCTGCAGGGATGCTCTCATTCGCGAACTGGCCGACTACTGGTCAGAGCACTAACCGCGACTTGCGAGTCGCAATCAAGGAGGACGAGATGGGATCGAAACCACGGGCCGCACCGGGCCTACCCGACAAAGTGCGCGAGAATCTGCCGACCTACGTGCAGCTGCTGCTTGACAACCTGGGCGAGGAGGATCTCGCCGAGGGGAATTTCGAGGCGGCCAACGATGAGGACGACGATGATGTCAGCTATGGCTTCGCAGTCGGCTACATCAACTGCTGCGCGGACATCTGCGGCGTTGCCTTCAACGAGTTCGTCGAGCAGATCGCCGTCGAGGCTGAGTTAATCGAGAAGGGCGACGGCGATGGGTAGGGGCGACTTCGACATCCCGGACGGTCTGTCGGATCGCGGACACAAAGCAGCCGAGCAGATCGTCGCGCTTGCCCGCAATCACTTCGGGGCGGATTCGTCCGGCGGCGGATGCCGCGCGTTCTACACGCCGGCTGAGTGGCGCGAGCGGAGCGAGGAGTACGGACTGGAGAGCGAGCTTATCGTCGTCCATGACGGCGGCGATCTCGCGCCGTTCTTCAACTACGACTATCTCGTCTACACGCTCATTGAGAAGATGGACGGCCGTCTTCGCGCCATCGACTGCTACGCACAGAACTGCACTTGCTGGTACACGGCGATCTATAGGAGTAGCGATGCCTGATCTGAAGAAGTTGACCCAGGAGGAGTTCGACGCGCTGCTTGAGGAGATCGTGAGCGAAGAGGGCCACAACCTCCTGTCTGTCCCCGGCGTCTACGAGATTGTGGCGGAGCACTTCAACAACGAGGTGCTCCGAAAATGGGAGGACAGCCAGGAGGACGAGGAGGACGAGGATGGCGATTCCTGAACACCACCGAACCAACTTCGGCACGCTACAGACGGCATTCGACTCGCGCGACGTCGTCCTGGTCGAGTGCACCTCCACAAAGACGGGGGAGCCGGTCTACATGCTCTGCATCGCCTATCGCGACGGTGATGATCGCTACGTGCTCCGTCCATTCGCAAAGCTGATGGAGGATCCGTTCGAGGAGGTGGATCCTCCGGGGCTCAATCAGCCGCGTGTTCCCGATCGCGCGCTCGGGGAATCGCCATGAAGTGCTCCGTCTGCGGCGGCGAGCTCCAGCTGCTCGGTCAACTCGGCCGCGTGAAGCATCTGCGCTGTCGCCAGTGCGGCGGCGAGTGCAGCTACGAGCCAGCGGACTACTACTGCGAGGCGTGCGGAGAAGACAAGCAGGTTTTCCCGATCACCTTTCGCGGGCAGAATGGCGAGCTGAAGAAGCACTATGACCCGTTCGGCTGGATCGAGGGCTGGTGCATCCACTGTGAACACACCGCATTGAAGCGCAAAGGCGCAAGCGAGGAGGAGGAATGTACGACTTCCAAGGACCGCAAGGGCGTCCCTGCGGCGTAGAAGCGCGCGATCTGCGTCGCAATCTCACGATTCCGGTTGCGGCTGCCATCATCGCTTCCCGGTTTCGACCGCTATCCAAACCGGGAAAGATGCCGGGATTTGCATGGGGAATCCCTGCATTTCAGTGTAAGCGAGGTGAGCAACTAGCGCAGGAACCGGGAACGGTGTGCCATGCCTGCTATGCGCGAATCGGATGGTACTGTGCGCGCAATGTCGCCAAGACCCAGTACGCTCGCATGGAGGGTCTCGCGCATCCCCGCTGGGCCGACGCGATGACTTACCTCATCAAGCATTGCGTCGATGGCTGGTTTCGCTGGTTCGATAGCGGAGATCTGCAGTCCCTCGGGCACCTGGCGCAAGTCGTTCGCATCTGCGAGGACACGCCGAAGATCCGACACTGGCTTCCCACCCACGAGCCGTACATGATTGGCGACTTCCTGGACCAGGGCGGCGAGTTCCCGCCGAACCTCTGCATCAGGATTTCTGCCGACTACATCGAATCGGGACCCACCACCCCAACCTTCGGACTACCCACCAGCACGGTTCACCGATTTCGGGGCGAGCCGGTGCCATTTGAGACTCACAAGCGGAATCACACGCTAGAGTGTATGGCCTTTCGCAACCGGCAGGGCTACGGCCGGCGCAGGTCATCGAGCTGCGGCCGGTGTCGCGCCTGCTGGGACCCGCGTGTCAGAAACATCAGCTACAAACTGCACTGAGTGAACAAGGAGGATGAGTATGAAGTGCGACCGAGCAGGATTCTTACGGGCCTTGCGGCTCGCGCAGCATGGCGTGGACGCGAAGTCCAATCTGCCAACGCTCAATGATGTGGTGCTCTCCGCGAAACGCGGTGTCGGGTGCATCGAGTCGACTGATCTGAAACGGACGATGCGCGTGCAGCTGCCCTGCACGGGTGAGCTGGAGCCGACGCCGGTCAATGCGAAGACCTTCGCCGCATTGCTCAATGCGCCGAAGAAAAAGCGCGGGGAGAAGGTCATCTTCTCCATCGCCGAGGAGTCGAACGGAAAACGGCTCCAGATTGTCATCGGCAAGCGGACCTTTCTGGCGGAGCTGGGCGGGAAACTGGAAGACCGGCCAAAATCGGAAGGCTTCGCTACGAAGAAGCGTGAGAAGAGCACGCGCGTGAGTCTCGATGGGGGCGAGTTTTCCGCGGCTCTCAGCTATATTGCGCCGGCCATCTGCAAGGACGAAACACGCTACCATCTGAATCACGCTCTCTGGCAGGGCGACAGGCTGGTTTCTACCGATGGGCATCGGCTCCACCTCCACGCGCTCGAAAGTCCATCGAGCGAAGCCGTTTTGCTCTCGAAGGGCACAGTCTATGCGCTGATCGATTCACTCCGGCAGGTGAAACCCGACGTCGTCTGGGCGAAATTCCACCAGCGCGCGGAGCCGCGCCACACCGGCCTACTGGTCGTCCACGTCGAAAACGGCGTTCTCAATGTCGAGCTGCGAGAGCGAACACCTCGGGAGCAGTTTCCCGAGGTCGACCAGGTCGTCCCGAAGAGATTCGAGGAGGAACTCTTCCTTGGGGCGGCCAGCCTTCTCGATGCAGCCGAATCGGCGAAGGTGACCATCGACACGACTCTCAAGGGCGTTCAGCTGACGGCGAAAGCGAAGAAAAAGAAGCTCAGTGTCGCCACCGACTCGTTCGCCGAGGTCCTGAAGCTCGAAAAGTCCCCCTCGGCCGATCTGCTCCACCGAGTCAACGCCTGCTATCTGATTGACGCACTCCGCGGCTACACGGATGAGGACCAGGTCTGTCTCGGTCTCAACGACGAGCTCGACCCAATCTCGCTCCGTTGCGGTGATGTGAGGCTCGCTATCATCATGCCAATGCGGGCCTAGTTTCTCTGCACCCTGTTGGGTGCGCGAGGTCGCCCGGGTTTGCTACTCCAGAACCCTCCTTGGCCTGGGCGGCCTCGCGGACTCAACAAGGAGGACTTGATGAGCACGGAAACCATCGAGTGGTCAACGGAGGACGAGAATGGGAGCGAAATCGTTCACGAGTTACCTGCGCGGCTCGAGGTCTGCCCGCGTTGCCGTGGTAAGGGCTCGCATGTCAATCCGAGCATCGACGGACACGGCATTACGCAGGAAGAACGCGAGCGTGACTGGTCCGACGATGAATGGGATGGCTACTTGCGCGGCGACTACGACGTCAACTGCTACGAGTGCGACGGCCTGCGCGTTGTCGCCGTCGTAGATCGCGACAGCTGCGATCCGGATCTTCTCAAGCAGTACGACCAGGACCAGGCCGAGGAGGCCGCCTTCCAGCGAATGTGCCAAGCGGAAAGGGATATGGGTGCCTAAAGCGGTCGATCTCTATAGCGGCTGGGGAGGGCTTACACTCGGCGCCGAACGTGCCGGAGTCGAAGTCGTCTGGGCAGCGAATCACTGGCCACTAGCCGTGCGCGCCCATCGCCTGAATCACCCGGCGACCTTCCACGTCTGCCAGGACTTGCGCCAGGCGGACTGGACAACCTTGCCCGGCTACGACTTTCTGCTGGCCTCACCGGCCTGCCAGGGGCACTCACAGGCAGCGCAGCCAGCCCCGCGCCCTCGTCACGACGCCGATCGGGCCACGGCCTGGGCTGTCGTGGACTGCGCGGACGTCACCGAGCCGAAAGCGATTCTCGTCGAGAACGTGCTCGACTTCCGTCGCTGGCGGCTGTACGGCCAGTGGCGCGCGTCGCTTGAGGCGCTCGGCTACGAGCTTCAGGAACTCGTCGTCACCGCAAGCGAACACGGCGTGCCGCAGCGTCGGAAGCGCTTGTTCGTAATCGGCCAGCGCGGTCGGCATCGACGGCTACGCCTTCAAAGGAACCCGGAGACCCCGTTCGGACCGTGCATCCAGTGGACTGAGGGCAAGTGGCGCCCAGTCGGATGTGCCTCGAAGAACGCACAGGCTCGGATGCGTCGTGGACGATCGCGTTGCGGCTCACAATTCCTCACCCAGCACGTCACGAATCACCCCGGCGTGCCATTGACCGAGCCAATCCGCACCATCACGACCAAAGATCAGTGGGCGGTCGTGAGTGGGGATCTCTACCGACCACTCACGATCCGCGAGTACGCACGCGGCATGGGTTTTCCCGACCACTACTCGTGGCCCGAGGATGCGCCGCGCAAAGAGGTTATCAAGGGTCTGGGCAACGCGGTGCCGCCGCCCGTGGCATTCAGCTTGCTCGAACAACTTTCCGACAGGTGACTCATGGCAAAGCCGCAGCGAAAAATGAGCCCCGAGGCGCTCGAACGTCTCCGCAAGTACCGTAGCGCGCAGCGCGTTGGCGCACGAAACCGACGCCGAAACCGCATCCGGGCCCGGCATAGCATCTCACTGCGACCGGGATCGATCCGGGAAGTCACCGGGCCTGCTCCGGTTGCGAGTCTCAACTGTGGGATATGCGACCGGCCCCTGAG
>JBDGYW010000002.1:0-46714 GCA_039588935.1 Gemmatimonadota bacterium
AGTGTCCATGCGGGGGCTACGGAAACGACCGCCGGATCGCCTCGGCTATCCCCATCATGATCATCGCTACGATCGCTCCCCACTTCTTGCCCTCCCAGGCCCCCGCCTTCTTTGCCACACCGGCGTCGATTTCAAGCGGCAGGAGCCTCGCTTCGATAGCTCTGATGTGTTCTCCGTTGTCTTCCGTGGCTTGCTTAATCTCGCCCAAGAGGAGCAGGACTCCTTCAGAGTGGATACAGTCGTGTTTATGCTGGTCCATTCTGACCTGTCCTTTCTGTGTTCTCCTTCAAGGCGTCCTGACTCTTCTCCAGCGCCAGCTCAATGTTGTCGAGCTTGGCCCAGAACTCGTGGGACTCTGCGATGCCGTCAGCAGTCAGCCCCTTGAGGTCTCGCATCAGCTCGCGGATGTCGTTCATCGCGAGGAGCATGGCTTCAAGGACGAGCTTGCTGGCGGTGGCAGACTCCCGCATCTTGTCCACGGAGGTGGCGGTTCGCTTCAAGTCCTTGCGGGTGTCGCAGAGATCTTGAACCACAGCTTCTAAGGGAACACCAGACGCAGCGCCCCTGCCTCGTCCATCAAACCTCGGCATTCTCTGGCTCCTCGAAGTAGACCAAACAAGGCTCCGCTCGCAGGGTGACGTTCTTCTGGCTCAAGCTGACCGTGACTGGTGTTGGTTGATCCCACCCCAAGATAAGGGTGTCGAAAGTTCCGTCACGCTTGCGCTTCAAGCTGACCTCATGCTCCCTGTTGACCAGGAGGATCACTTCCGTTTCATCGTCAGGCACACCCTCCAGAGAGATAACGTGAGCCTGACCAACGTCCACCTTGTCTGCCGCAGGAGAAAGTACAATTTGCTTTCGCCGCTTCGGTTCGTCGGCCTCATGGTCCCAGTACCAGAACCTTCCGCCCTCGTGGACCGCGCGCCGGTGTTCACGGTTGGTGGGATCAATGGTCCGGTCATACCCCTTCACGTCAGCTACGTTCGTTCGCATGCTCTTGGCAATCTGGCCGGGGTACTTCCCAAACTTGACGTAGAAGTAGTTGCTCATCGCTTACTCTGCCACCACTCCATCTCTAGCAGAACTCCAGTGAATTCAATGTAGTTGTTTGCTCCGGTGAAGTTGACAGTCACCCGGATCATGTAGTCCCACTCACCCTGTCCCGGTTCGTCGAAGTTGACGAAGGACGGAACCACCGCGCGGGCAGTATCTCCGACTGTTCTTGACCCACCAATGTTAGGAATAGACGACTTAATGTCCACCGTAGCAGAGTTGACCTGTACCCACGGCGGAGTGTCTTTCACGCGCCGATACAGCTCAAATGTGATGTTCATCGTGGCAGAGACAGTGCGGTAGTCGGCTGCGTAGTCATACTCGAAGACGATGGTGGGAGAGACGACAGCGTCATCATCGAAGATGTCAATGGTGAGGTTCCCGTAGTCCTCACTCTCGCCATTCGTATCCAGCTTCGCAAATGTCTCGCCGCCGTCGTCCCCATACACGAACCGGGCCACCTGAGTGGTGGCGTCCACGTCAATCAACGCAGTGTTAACCAACCCGGTGGAGGTGTTGAGGCGGGCGCTCCAGGGGCTTGGGTTGCCAGCAATGTTGACAGCCCGCACTCGCATGTAGTACGCGGTATCATCGTCACCCTCCTCCCAGAGATACTCCAGCTCCCGGGTGGACTTAGTGATCACCGCTTCGGTGAAGTCGCCGTTGGTGGCAATCTGAAGCTCGTACGTCTTCAAGTCCGTGATCGTTGAGCGGCCCCACTTGACGTGGATGCTTCCGACGTTGGACAGAAGTGTCAGGCCCGTGACCATCGGCGGAGTGCCGCCGGCGTTGGAGATGTCTGTGACACTGGCGTTCGCGTTGGCCACCGCCAGGCGGTCAAGCGCCCGCTGGTTCTTCCGCTCTTGGATACTGGAGCTGAAAGGGTCAATCGAGCGGGGATCAGATTCATTCCACTGGGACATCAGGTTTGCTCGCCGGAGAAGCCCCCGCGCGGAATGTAGTAGAGCCGCGCGTGGCGGATTCGGTACTCTTCCCCCACCACGTCGTTGGCGATCTTCACGCGGGCCCACGAACCGTGGCGGCCCATCGCCGGAACGTTGGCCACCACAGAGGAGTCGCCAGCCGGGATGGCAACGGTAAAGCTGTTCGACACCACCTGATCAGCGTCCACGCCATCGTGGAGAGTGATGGTGACTGTGAGGTCTGCACCGGCTACGCTGGTAGTTTGCAACTCCAGGTACCTCGGCTCACCACGGCCAGTCGGAACTCCGCTCAGCGGAACCCCGTGGAACTCTACGAAGGCATCCACCGCCTCAGCCGCCCCGGTGGTGGCGTAGTCCTCCTCGTCGGGGTCTGTGAGGTAGTAGATCTGGCTGTCAGAGCTTCCGATCCACAGCTCCGGAAGGTCGGCGGATCGCTCCATCATTGCTGCACAGAGGGGGTCAATGGAGGTGGGGAGGACAAGCTTGGACCAGTTGCCCAGACGGAGGTCCAGTGGGTCAACGGAGCCATCAGTCCCAATCTGGGAGCTGCCTCCGATGCCGTACTGGAAGACCCATGCGTAGTCGGCCGCCGACACGAAGAAGAGTATGCGGAAGCGACTGCGATCATGGATGATGAAGGCGTCGGCCAGGTCAGTAGAGGTGATGGCCCGAAACTGATCCAGCACTTCTGAGTTCATGAACCACGGATCGGCCGGGTTGACCACCTCGAACATCTCACTCTCGCGAGCAACGATGTGGAGCGCCTTGGCCCCCTCCACCGACCGNNNGCTCCCAGCTGCGGCCCGATGAGGTCAGACCGAATGGGCTCCGTGATCCCGTCACCGGTGAGCAAGTAAGTTCTGTCTGTGGAGTAGACCATGATCCCGGCGGGGTGGCTGCGAATTGCAACCGCCGAATCCTCCAGGGCCAGCTGGTCCACCAACCTCCACTGCTCCGGGGCATTCACATCAGACACCCACATGACGCTGTTGTTCCGCGCATCCACGCCCCAGAGGCGCTGGTTGTGCTCGACGACGTCGGACATTAAGGGCGGCGGACTGGAGTCCAGCAGGGAATCTCCGGCAATGGGGCCGGTGGCTCCGCCGAGGGAGGCGTCGGCAATGTTGTCGGTGTAGGTTGTGGTGACGTTGTCGTCGATCTGGGCCACGAACCGGAAGACCAAGTCCCCGTCCTTGTCTCGGTAGATCCGGCGGGCGATCACCTGGGGGTCTGTGGAAACCCCAACGTCGGTAAGGTCTACCTCCTCGGAGGAAGGAGACACCCCGGCGCTTGCACCTCCAAGATTCGACTCCACACCGTACTCTGTCAGGAACGAGTACCGATACGTGACAGTTGCATTGATCACCCCAGCCCCACCAGTGGCGGCTGCGCAGATGCCGTCACTCAGGTGGTAAAACTTGTCCCAGCGGGTGTGGGTCCACACCTGGGAGGCGTCCTTTCCGTAGAGGTTCAGCTTGACAGCGACGATGTTGTTGAGGGTTGCGCCAACACCCGTGGTGTCGTCTGGGTTGTTGAGGTCCATGCTCAGCAGATTCCACCCCGGCAGAAGCTCGCCAACACTGTAGTCGTGATGGTCGGCATGGCTAGGAATGACGCTTGTAGCTAGGGTGACGCGAGCAGCGTTTCCCGAGGTTGCCAGCTGCTGAAGCACCCCCGACGGGATGAAGAGATAGATGTAGGCAAAGCCGTCGGAGGCGGTCGTCATGTCAAGGCTAAGTCCGGCGAGGATTGACGAACACTCCGTTCCGGCGATGCCGTCCTTGTCCATCCTGATGGAACCGGTGCCGTCCCAGGAAACGTCAGCATCCGTGGATGTCGTACAGTCGGCCCCGTCTACCCAACTGGAGTTGGTGTCGAGGGCAAGCTTGACAGTCTCCTCCTGTCCAGGTGCGAGCACGCCCCAGTTCGTCACGCGGGTGCCATCGTACTTCAGGCCGCCAGTTTCAATCCCCGTCATGGACGGACTGGTGAGGTGGAGCCGCTCCAGCATCTTGGCCACCCGAAGCGGGTCACTCCCTGTGTCAGTGGATCCGCTTGTAAGCGCAGTAGTGCCGACGCCGGGATCCACGTCCCACAAGTCTCCGCTCTGGGCCGCGATGTACCGGCGTTTCCGAACATAGTCCAGGTCCACGAACTCGAAGTAGTGGAGGGATGTGACGGCGTTGCTGCCGGCGAAGTCCACCACCACAGATGAGCCCGGGAGCTTCCCCAGCGTCCCGAACTCGTCGAACCAGTCCATGTTCTGGACCGAGCGCGTGGACGTCCCAAACACCCGCTCCGGTTCGGCGTTGGTGTTCATCCCGCGTGAGATGGGGAGATCGTGGTAGGGGAGGTTCCGCTGCACTGTACTGCCTCAATCGCCGAAGTACATGGGTTCAGTGAACACCCGGGCGTTCGTTCGCTCCTCGATGTACGCGAGCCACCGAGCCTCGATCTCGTTGCGCTCGTCCAGCAGGTTCTCGCCCAGAGCCGCATTAGCAACCGTGGCACTCTGGGCAGACTCCACCCGTAGAGCACCGATGGCGGTATCATACTTCAGGAGCGTTTCCAGGATGCCAGGGAACTTGGTGCTTAGCTTGGAGCCGTCGGCGGTCAGGCGGGCGAGGGTTGACTCGTTGTCAATGCGGAGGCCTGCGGTAATGGCCTCGCTAACGGGGGGCTCTAGGACGACCAACTCTCCCACGAGCCGGAACGAAGGTAGCGCGTTCCACCCAACGGTGGTGATTGGACTTGAGTCCAGCTTCTGGCTCCACCTCTCCTCGCGTTGAAGTGGGTACTCAACGTCGTCTTTCACGATTGAAACCCGCTTCACCCGCCCCGCTCCCTCCGGAAGAGAGTACTCCCGCTGGTTAGCCACGATGTTCGCAGTGTACTCATCGGTGACCCACCCCTCAGAGCTGAGGGCACACTCCATCGTCCGCTTGTCCATCGAGTCGTTGAAGAGGTCAAGCAGGAGGGCGTTTGTCCAGTAGGGGTCAGTCTCGTCTGTCTCCCGCAGGAGCCTCCGAATGGCGGGCCGAATGTCACTCCACGCCCGTCTCGCTCTCGCCATCAGTGTCTCCTTGGTTTTCCTTCAGTTTTGCGATCAGCTCACGCTGCTCCTTCAGGGCTTCCTTCAGGATGTCAGCACGGGCTTGGTTGTAGTAGTACGCCCAGTGGTCGTACTTGAAGTCTTCCATCTCCTCGCGTGTGAGTCCGTGCTTCTTGCGGATGTCCACCAGCCGGACATTACCCTGGCGAGCATAATGCTTCATCGCACGGTCGATCGCCTTAGCCTCTTCCTCCGCCACCTCCAGGTCGGTCGCGTCAACGGCATACACCGCTCCACCAATGTCCTTGAACTCCTCTCGGAACATCGGGCACTCAGACTGGCGGAGGACAACGTGGTCGCCAGGGTTGAGTCGGACAAACTCGCGGTCCGGTCCCGGTGCGAAGATCCAATCAAGGACAAACGGGCTCATGTCTTTCGGTTCGGTCATGTCGAGCCCCGCCCGCTTCAACACCTGGGCGTCGGTCACCTCCGGAAGGGGGTTGGCTCCGCGGTAGTTCTTCTCAGAAAAGCCTCTTCGGGCCATTGCGTTGGTCTCCTCAAATCAGGCGCAGTCAAAGGTCGCGCCAGCTCACCTACTCTTGCTCAGGCAGCTCCCAGCCACCTTCGCGAGGATCCATCTCTACGTCGCCGGGAGAGCCCTTGGAGCCCTGCCCGGAGTAGCCATACGATCGACCGCCCCGCCGGCTCGTCTTGCCACCCAGCACGAGGTCGTCGATCCTCCGCGCGTTCGCGGCGATCTTGTCGTTCTGAAGCTCCCGCTTGTTAGCCAAGGCCTTCTCGCGGCGAGCTGTGTCTCGCTCGTGGAAAATCCGCATGATGTCCTGGGGCCGGTTGAACCGAGCCACGTCCCGCTCCAGCGCCAAGACTTCTCGGTCAGTGAACCGCGGGAACGCCTTGACGAAGACATGGTGGGATGAACACTCGTCTTTGCGCCACAGGTAGAAGGCGGGATCTTCCACCAAGCCGGTGTTGTACTCTCCGGTATAGGGATCCAGGATCCCAGACTGCTCAATCGGCGTGCAGGTCATGGGGTCCAGCGCATACGGTGAGAATGTCACCCTCAGCTGGGGATCAAGTCTCTTCATCCGTGCGAGGACGGACCTCTCCACGCTGGGTCCGTCCCAGGTTCTCGGTTCCATCAGATACACCTCCCAGGTGATGCACCTCCCAAAAGTGCTGCCCGGAGTCCCAGCTGGGAGGTGCGAGGAGGCGGACTGGAACTCCGGGCCCCAGGTTGCCCTGGGAAGCTTGAACTACGCCTTGGTTCCGATCAGCGTCACCTCGACAACATCAATGTTGTCCTCGGCTTCAATACCAAGGTCACCACTGTTGGTGCCTTCGGCCACGCTTGTCCCCTGAGCGTTCTTCTGGAAAAGAATTCCACCAGCCGGGGTTGTCACACCAATTACCGCGTGCCCGACGACGGCGTGGATGTACGAGAGGCCCAAGGTTGCGGCTGCAATCCACTCTACATCGGAAGCGGCCCCGAGCGCGGAAGTGCGCACGGTGACTTGGTGCTTGTCGCTGTTCGGCCCGCGGAGGCGAGAATGCCTCACCACGACCGTAGCTGCTACGGCTGCCATAATGATTTCTCCTTAGCAGTTGTTTCTCAGACCGTCCCGACCACCATGACCAGAACGTCGTGTGTGCCCGCTGAAGTGATGATGAAGAATCTCCCCAGATCATCTTCGGTGGACGAGAGTGTCGCGGAGTTGGGGCAGATCGTCAGAGCCACCTCTTCCTCCTGCGGCGTGCCTGTCACAAAGATCAGGCGGCTGAATCCGTGAGGACGCATGTCCACGCTGGATCCCGCATTGGTAACTTCGTCGATGTGGAAGAAGCCAACGCGGTAGTGACCAATCGTAGTCAGCATGTCACGGCGAGTAGCTGTGAAAGCCATGATTTACTCCAGTTGGAGAGGAGGGGGAGGCGAACCTCCCCCAACTCAGGTTGACTAGCGAGTGGCCTCGGTCAGCGACGAGAACGTCATGAATGCGTTCGGCCGCTTGTTCGCGAAGGCACAGTACTCCTTGACGAACACGAGACCCTGGTCGAGGGTGGATACCCACTTCAGGGCCGAGCCGTTGTACTCCGTGTCGATGTGGAGCTTCCCGTTGGGCGTGTAGAGCGACTGGTTGTACTGCCAGGGCCCCAGGTATGCCGTTCCGGGCGGACACAGATACGTGGTCATGAAGTTGGTGTTGCCGAACTTCACCTCGGAATCGTTACCCAGGTCGAAGCTCTCGTTGCCTGAGTAGCGAATGCGCGGGATGGCCAGCTTGAACAAGACGTCGGCCTGCATCGGGTGACACAGGACGGCCATCTTTTGGCTGATGCCCGCGAGGCGAATGCCGGTCTGTTGGGTCAGCTGCGTTCGGCCGCGCAGGAGCACGTCCTCATCAAAGAACCCAGAGACGGAGATGGCGTTGCCCTTCCAGTTCGGATACGTGGTCCGGGGGATGCCGAGGTACTCTGTACTGGTAGACAGAGAGGTCGGAAGACCAATCGGCTCCAGGACGGTCGTGTTCCCGGTGGCATCGTACATGCCGGCCATGTGAATGGTTCCACCGATGGTGATGGCCGCGGTGACAGACGTCGCCGCTTCGAGAGTCACGGTCTTGTTGACCCAGTCGATGAAGCCAAGCTCCTTGTCGGTCTCGACGAGACTGGTGTCGTCGTCGTCGATGAAGTCCACGACCATGCCACTACGCAGGTAGCCCACGTCGTCGCAGGAAATGACCTGTCCGGCACTGCCGTCGCCAGCCTCCGTCAGGGTGGCGAGGACGCCGGTCCCTGTTCGGAAGAGACAGCCTTCCTTGTACGCACTCATTGCCTCGATGGTCTGTTGGACGTTCTCATCGAACGCCTTCGCAAAGGCCATCGCACTCCCGCTGGACACTGCCATTGAGAGGCCGGTCAGCTGGACCACGCCAGCGTGAACGGTGGGCTGAACCACTGCCTGGCGGACGGTAGACTGTCGGCCAGCCGGTAGCGCGTCCGTCTCGGCCATGTACTTGTGGCCTTCGGCAGATGACGTTCGGACGGGAAAGTAGAAGCCGGACCCACCCAGCTGGGCGGAACCTTCCCTGGCGCACTCCGCAAGAATCGGGTACGTCAGATTGACGAGCTGCTCGATCTCCCAGTTGGCGTACAGCCGCTTCAGGAGTTCGTCGAGCGAGGATTTGGTGATTGTAGCCATGATGGCGACACTCCTTGCTGGGACACGCTGCCACCTGAGACATTCTCAAGGCGCACGTATCCTGCCAGCCCTCCGCGGTTCGCTGACGCAAGGGAGTGTCCGCTGTATTCTTGGTCGAGGAAGCTGCCTAGGCAGTCTCGTCAAAGGCGGCCAACCGTTTGTTGTGGTTGGCTGTCCACTCGTCGAGACTCTTCGGCTCCGGGGGCCCTTCCTCGTTTGCCCCCTTCTTGCCCGTGGGAGATCCAGTGGCGGCTTTACCGGACCTACCTGTACTGGGCTTGTCCGTCTTGCCGCCTCCGCTGTCCGGATCTTCATCCTTGGGCTTGGGTTTGGCCGCCAACATGTCGGCCTTGTCGAGACCCTTGTCCGCGACATACGCGCGAGACATGCTAACCACGTCCGCTACCGTGAGCCCTTCGAGTTTTTCCGAGGTGCCCACAATGTGGTCGGCGAGGATCTTGATGAATGCAGGCTTGAGCCCAGTGAGAGCTGACTCCACGGTGGTTCGCGCCTGGTTCTCGATGATTCGTTGCAGCGTGGCACTGTTCTCCACCACGCCAGTCTTCTCAGTAGTGTCGGGGATTTCCTTGGCCATCGGCGGGCCTCCTCGTAGCGATGAATCGGCCCCACCCGCCGACTCCATGTCGGCTTGGACCTTCTTGATCAGAGGCTGTAGCTCAGCATCGGTCTTCGCTAGCTTCTCCAGCGACTCCATGAACTTCGCATCCCAGACAGCCAGGGCGGGGTTCTGCGCATAGGCAGCCCGGAATGTGGCCAAGGTATTCTTGGCTTCATCCCGCGCAGCCTCGGCGATGACCAAGGCAGCCTTGGAACCCTTGGCCTCCTCAACCGCAATCTCGCGCTGGCTGATCACCTTGCCCAGGCGCTTCTCGAAGGTCTCCACCTTCATGAGCTTGACGCCCTTCTCGCCCTCGACTATCTCCTCCGCAGAGACGCCGCCTTCTGGAGTGAAGATGTCTGCTGCTGCTTCCTCCGCATCTGAGCTGTCGGCGAACAGAGGATGAACACCTCCTTCCACCACTCCAGTGTCCTCTCCGCCTCCTCCTTCAGCATCTTTTCCCACATCTGTGGAATCGTCTTGTCCAGGTCGCTCATCCGCCACAGCCTCCGTTTTCTTGGCCCACGGGTTCTCCATGGTTCGTTCTCCTCAAATCATGCGCGTGCTTAGGTAGGTGGCGCAAGCTCACCTTAGTTTGGATCTCCAGTAGGGCGTTAGCCAGTTACATCTTGCGAACCCCTGGAGCATAAGCGTTAGCCAGCCTTCACGCCGGCATCCGCCATCGCCATCTGGGCATCCATCGCAGCCTGCTGTTCCGCAGCAACAATGGCAGCATAGTAGTCGTAAGCGGACATGAGGACAGCCTTGACTTCCTCATCGTGCTCCTCGAACTTCGGCACCAGGCACGCCCGCTGGAACACGGGGGCCATCGCAGAGGCAATGTCGATGTTGTCCATCGGGCGGAACGCTTCGAGGTCGCCTGCGGTGATTCGAGCTACCATTCTCCGAGCCCGGCGCACCGCAGCGTTCTCCTCGTTCTTCATGAACTTGTCGATCCCGGTGGACTTCCGCACCGCACTCCGCTCCTCCGGCGAGAGGAACTGAAGGCCGGCGGCGTACTGAAGGTACTCCATCACCCGAGCCTCCCGGGCCTCTGGAGTGTGCATCAGCTCACTGGAGATGTCAATGGTGACGGCGTGGTGGTCGCGCAGGGAAGCGCCGGTGAAGTGTTGGATGGAGAGTGAGTCGTGGTCCCGCAGCGCGCGCTGGAGGCGGGCTGTGAGAGCAGGATCCTCCTTGATGAGGTTGATCTGAAACTCGATGAGGATGTTCTGGCAAATCGTCTCCAGAAACTTCTCCAGGTTCCGGAACAGCGGACTCTTGGACCGCAGCTTCTCCTGGCGGAAGAAGTCCAGCATGACGCCGGCCCTGGCGGCGCTGGGGCCAACCTGACCAGTATCCACAGCCCCACTGGCCGCAAGGTTTTCGATTGATTGCACCAACTGGGCCCGCTCCGCCAGAAGCTCCGGCGAGAGGGGCACGTTCTGAATCTTCTCCGGCTTGTTCCCACCGGGCGTGTCAAGGTAGGTAAACTGCTCGCCGTGGAGTGCGGAGAACTTCCCCTCCGCAATCTTCGAGTGCCGCGGAATCATCCACTGCCCAATGGAAATGTACTGGCGGTTCGCGTGGACCTGGGCGTCGATTGCATTGATCTTCTTCTGCAACGGCACGCAGAAGCTGAGTAGCGGCACGCCCCAGAACTTCCCAGGCAGCTTGAACCAGGGGAAGAACGCATAGGGATGCCAGCGCCATGCGTACTTCCTGTGCCAAGCCCGCGCATCGCCTGCATAGATCAGCTTGCCGCCAGCGAAGATGAGCGTGCGCCCGCGCGGGTATTGAAGCGAGGGGCGAACATCCATCACAGAGAACAGCGTCTGATTCGGGGCCTGGCCGCCTGGGAGGTGGCGCGTGCCTGGCGTGAACCCGCCAGTCTGGAAGAAGTACTGGGGGGTTTCCAGGATGTCCTGGAAACGACTCCACCAATAGAGGATGTGGTGGGTGACGTTCTGCTGCTTGAGTCCGTCGAGGTTCTCTGGGAAGAACCCTGGCTCGTCCCGCCCAAACTCCTCTTTGATGAAATCAATGTCCTCGTAGTTGGACCGGATGATCCACGTCATGTCCTCCGGACACGTGGCTGCCGGGTCAACATCTATGTGGTAGTGGTTCCAGATCCGGCACAGGATGTCGCGCTTCACATCCACGTCCACCTTACCGGGAATGTACTCCTCCACCTCCAGGAACTCTTCGTCGGGCGGGTCTGTTCCCTCTTCGTAGAGTGGGTTCTTCCTCTTGACGTTGCCCAGTCGCGGCACCTCTACCGGCAGTCCTGTCTTCCCATACTCAACCTCAGCAACCGCATGGCCAGTGATGATCGCGTCCAACACCGACTCCTGGAGCTTCATCGGCATGTTGAGGGGTTTCTCAAACGTAAGCTTGACCAGCGCCTCGCCAATCTCTGAAGCGTCCTCATCCTCCACGCTGTCGCTGTTCGGCTCCACCCGTGGCATCGGCTGTTGTTCCGTGAGCAGTCCCACAACAGTTTCCGTCGGCCGGATCAGCTGATTGTCAGCCACCTTGGCAACGATGGTGTCGAACGGAGATGCGTCGTGCGCGCCGAACGTGTGGGCACCCAAGCCTTGCTCTGCTGCGAAGAAGTAACGCGTGAGGTGGTTGCCCAGGAGGAAACTCGCGTTCTCAAAGTGTTGGAGGCCGCGAACCCACTTGGCACGGTTGGTGTCATTCATCCAGCCCATCACCACCGTCTGGAGACCTCTCCGGCCTTCGTCGGTCGTGTGATCCAAGCGTTGAACAGCACCTATGCCGTCGAGTGCAAACGCATTACCCTCAGCGTCTACGCCGCGGCCAAGGTCATCTGTCTGGGCTGTCATCCGTTGTCTCCGGTGGTGGTGCTATTTCCTCGAAAATGTTTCCGGGCGGCTCAGAGTCGGGGGCCGCCCACCCACCGAGGTGAACCTCATCAATCCGTTCCTGGAGCCCATCGATGGGAAGAGTCTCCTCGTCCTCACCAGCCGCCGTTTCCAACTCGTCGTTCATGCGGGCTTGGGCGCGGCGGAGCGCCTGGCTGTCGGTCTCGTGGGTTGGCTCAACACGGGCGTTGGAGAGGGTGTCAATCACACTCTGAAGTGTCTGAAGTGAGCCTCTTAGACTAGCCACCATCTCCTTTTGGCTAGCCACTCTCTCCTTCAAGAACTCCTTCTCCTTGCGGAGTTGTTCAATTGCCAACGCCTTGAGATAGCATTGGTTACACACTGTCGGCGGCTTAGGCTCCCTCTCACCAAAGATTCCCATCGGTCATTGCCTCCTCTACTCTCCCTGCCTCTTCCATGATTGCCCGAAGCGGCCCGAAGATCCTGTCCTTCTGAGCCTTCTCCATGACAGCCTCAATCGTCATGGCTGGCATCGGGTCCGGCCGGAGGCCCTCCACCTCCAGCGCAAAGTCCAGAAACCGAGCAGCGTCGATGAGGTGGTCGAACGCCTTGCGCGGCTCCTTCACCACCGGCGCGTTCTTCTGGCCGGCGGCCTTGACTGTCTTCCACACGTACCTACGAATCTGCTCGATCAGCTCCTGGCAGTCGTCACTAACCACCCAAGCTCCGTTCACGATCCAGCTCCGCATCACCTCCAGCGATGGCTCCAGCTCCAACTTGCCCCCATGCAGCCCTGGTGCGGAGGAGAGTGCGACGTCATACGCTTCCCAGTGTGCGTGAATCTCTGGCTTGTGCTGTGAAGCCGGGTCAATGGCGAACACCGGAATCGCCTTCACGATGGCCCCGAACTCCTCAGTGTCAAACACCGGCCCCAGCGTGTCCACCACCATTCTCTCCACCTCAGCAAGCGCCGAGTAGATGTCCATCTGGGAGAGGTAGGTGTTCCCTAGCTTGTACCGGCGAATCTCGCCGTCATTGTCGCGGACGATGCCACCCAGGACTGCGCCAAAGTATGCCCCAGTGTCGATGCCAATCCCCAGCGTCATTCGGCGGACCAACTCCGGCGGAGGCTGGCCCTCGAAGACGTGGAGGTCTTCGTTGAACTCCTTCAGCACCCGGCCGGTCTTGAAGGTCATGCGCCCGCGGTACTGCTCGTCGAACGCCTCCTTCGACATGGTTTCCTTGCGGGCCGCATAGACGTCCTTGGAGTAGTATGGGTTCTCCGTGACATCAGCCTCGCGCATCCACAGCGTCTGGGCAAACGGAACGACACCGTACCAGTACTTGCGGGGCTCGTTCTTGGTCTGCTTCATGACCCGAGCCCACTCCGCCGCAGAGCAACCCTCGTACTCCTTGGGGGTGGTGTAGATGGTGAGGAACCCCGTCTCAGTTTGCGGGAGGTTCTTCTCCTGGTTCTCCATGAGCGCCCCGTCGAGCGCGCGCATGGCCTTCTTCTCCAGGATCTCCTGCCCGATGTGCGAGCCCTCGCCAAAGATCATGCGGGTGAACGCAGAGCCCAACAGGGCGGCACCCTCATCAGCATCCACCGAGAACCCACGCCCCGTCGCGCCCCAGATTGTCTCGTAGTCATAGTCGTGCTGGCTTGGCCGGTGGATGAACTTCAGCCGGATCAGGGCCTGCGGCGCGTCTTTGAACAGCGTCTTCAAGCCGCGGTAGACGTACTGCCACTCCTTGCCAACGTGGTCATAGCGACTCGCCACAACTGCCAGGTTGGACCAGGGGAGCATGGCCTCACACACTCCCTCTGAGCCACCCAAGACGCTCTTGCCCCACCGCGAACCACCGTGGATGATCTTCTCCCGCTCACGCCGCCTCAACGCCTCGATTTGGCGGTCGTGGAGCGGGGCCGACGGATCCTTGTCGAACCACGGCGCGCCTGCCTTGGTGGCCAGGGCAACCTTGGCATCCGGGCCGAGCCGGATGTAGGCGCGACGTTCAATTACGTCACGGAAGGAGATTTTGATTGTTGCCGCACTTCCAGCCAAGTGAAACTCTCTTTTCTTCTACAAGATGCCTGTCAGCCCGCCTGTGCCAAAATGAATCATCGGTAGAACTTCGGCGTGCCGCCGCGGACCTTGCCGGGCGTGGCAAACAGAAGCGGGACCAACTCGCCCCCGCACTTCACGTCTCCGGGTGCAGCATCAACATCCACAGCGTTGCACTCGCGGAGCGAAGGCTCGTCTACCTTCTGATCCACCTCCCACTCACCCTTGCACTTCTCGCACCTGTATGCTCTCGTCGGCATCTCCCTCTCACCTCCTCATCACAGCTGAATGTGTGTCGCGTCGTAAACAGCTTTGCCGGTACTAGATTTGAAACGCCCTCCCCAGGTCAGTCCTAGTGCCTCGGCTACCATCCCCAGCAACTCCCACGGGTGGTCCTCATCGTATGGATCGTCGCCCTTGAACGCCACATCAACGGCTTCACCGTCCGTGTGGGCACTGTGGGTCGCCGGAGTAATCTTCCGCAGCCACAGCGCATCCTGGCGCTCCTGGGTACGGTATCCCTCCACAAGGAAGACGGGGTGGCCCAGCATCCACATGACCGTCCGGATGGTGGTCCAGGCGACCTGGAGGCGCGGCTTCAGCTTCTTGGTGTCTCGGTCAAGGTCGGCCATCAATTCAACCCCCGCCGCTTCAACTCCTCTGGCGTTGCCCACCAATAATGACTCGTACCAGCAAACCTCAAAATGGTCTGGCACCCAAACACCGCAGCCCGCACAGGAAAACCCTGGCGGATGAAATCAATCTCTAGGAGGCCGTCGATCACGACCCGATTCATGTCTGACCGCTCGTCATTTGGATAGGGACGAGCTGCTGCCAATGCGATCAGTGGGTAGTCTCTCGGAACCGCCCAACCGAGGTAGTAACGCAGGTCGTGCCACCAAGCCGACTCCCGAAGGTCAATACGGATCCAGTCGAACCACGTTAGGGGATTCCACCACACGCCACCCCACACCATTGGCTGGTCGGGAATGCCTGTTGCGTAGTCGGTTGTGAAGCCCTTCGGCCAGAAATCTACCGGGGGTATCATTGTCTGCGTCGCCTCATACGCTGCCTCTGAGCCGCCGGGGCTCTCCGACGCGCTGCTTTAGAGTACTCAATCGCTCGAAGCTGAGCCTCCGCCTTCTCTTTGGAATCGTGTGAGCCCAGCAGTTTCCCAGCCTTCGACCGCACCACGTGCTTCCCCTTCTCCTGGCGAATCATCTCTACGGCTTCCCCTCGAAGCGGGCATCCCTCGGTCCAGTCCTCGGCCTCTTGCGCCCGTCCGTCTCCACCGGAACCGGGACGGGCTTTGGCTCGCCGGTGAACATTTTCGACATTGGCACGGTAACCTCAATCGGAAGCTCAACGTGATGCTGCTCGTAGCAATGGGGACAGTAGACGTCGCCCTCCACAGTGCCAGGCAGCGGCACCACCACCTCGGCCCCCACCTCACACATGATGTCCGCCCACTTCTCGGCGGCGTCTCGGAACCCCAGCTTGTCCTCGTCATCCAAGATTCGATTCGCCGCACGCAGGGCCTCCTGCGAGTCGCCGAAGCGGACTTGGTCAGTGAGGGTCTCTCTGGCAGCCTCAGACGCCGGGGCTCGCAGTTCAGCAACGTATGCTTTGATGTGATCTTTCTTGAGCAGCGCCGACGCAAACTTGGCAATGTTCCGGTTGTCGAGCGGAGGACCAGTTCGGTTCCCACGGGAGTCCCGCCGGAATGCCTTGCCATCCTCAAGCACCAGGAACGAACGCCGGTACGCTTCGGCCTGGTTCTTGCCACCCAACGCCAGGTACATGCGGACGAACCGTTTCTCATCCTCGTTGACGGCGTGTCGGGCAGATACGGCGGAAGTGGCCATCAGGAAATCCTCTGGACGGTGAGATACACGATGTAGCCGCTTCCACCCTTGACACGCATCCCCGTTCCGGCGCGGGTGACGCTGGGTCGGTGTCCAAGCCCAATCTTGAAAGTGTTGGCAGGCGTCACCACAAGCTCTGGAAAATCGGCATGTCCGTATTGGCCACCTGTGCCGTTTGTGAGTCGGCCAGTAGAGGTGATGTAGGTGACGCCGTCCGCTACCACCCCATTCGCCCCAATGACGATTCCGAGGTCCACGTATCCGTTGCCCCCCAAATCCTCTTCGTAGGTGGCGTGGGCACAGATTTTGTAGACCTTCGTTCCGTCCGCGCCACCGTCAGGGAACGCCAAGGCTGTCACACCGGCGTCGTCCTGCCACGTCGCAGCGGTGATCAAGTTCTGGTCAGCGGCCACATAGGTGGTGCTCACTGGTGTCCATCCGGCTGTTGCAGCTGCCGTAAGACGCCCCTGTTGGTCCACGGTGATGGAGGCTTGAACATAGGATCCAGGCGTTACCGCGGTGTCAGCAAGGTCCAGCGTCCTCGACGCAGCGATGGTTCCGCCGCCGTCAATGCCAGTTCCAGCGATCACCTGAACACCGGAGTGGTCAATGTGGTCGTTGGCCACCCAGTTCGTCAGAGCGTCGTGGTCAATGTCGCCTTCGTGGTTGGTGACGTTGGATGACTTGATGCGGGCATCATCAAAAGTACCGGAAGTCACCTGGGAAGCCGCAATCGTCAAGCCAACCCCAGCACCCCAAGTGCCGCGGGCAGTCCAGGTTCCGCTGGGATGCTTGGCATCGGCCCCAGTGTTTTCCTCCAGGACGAAGTCGCTTCCGGACGTGCGAATGCACCAGGCGTAGGTTGCGGTTCCGTCGGAGAAGTAGAGGCCGTTGAGGAGGTCAGCCGGCTCAGACCCAGTGATATACTTCATCCTCCACAGCGACAACAAGCCCTTAATCGCCGGAACGGCGTTCGGCCAGTTGTAAGCAATGGTGTCTCCGGTGCTGAGGAGATCAGTGAAGTCTGATTCAGTTGCTGCCATCAACTAGCCCCAGTAGTTCCTTTCAGCTTCGTTCCTGGAAATCCTACGCTTCACCCAGTTGCGATCACCAATCTCGATCCCCGCCTCTGGCAGACCAGAAACAGCCCACCGGATGAGCCTCACATCAGAGGCCGGCTTCACCTCAATGACAACACGCTGGCGATCTTTTCCGTACCGAGGCACAAACCTGGCCCCCAAAAGAGAAGACGTTCGTGCGTTTGTCAACTTCTGGATGACGTTGAGAACCCGAAGATCCATGATTGCGTAAATGCTGTACCTCTTGTCAGCCAACGATCACACTCCCCCATCGCCAGGATATTGTCCGACGATGTCGGTAGCATCAATGTTGGCTGCATTGTCCATGATGTCCCAGCCAGCCCCCAGCGGGTCCAACGAGTAATCGCGGCCCATGTCCCACGGTATGTAGCCAAGCTTGAACCAATGCGTCAGGTTAGCAGCCATATCATAGCCTACATCCGGAGAGTTCCGAAGGTAATTGAGCGGCTCACGCGGGTCTTCATCAACAGAAGACATCGACACAACTTGAGCAGGTGTAGCAGCCACGTCAAAGATGGCCACGTCATAGATGAGGCCCGCATACATGCTTGCGCCACCAGTTGTTGCAGCAACCGTAACAGTCATGTCTGTTTGAATTGAAGAGGGAACAAAGTCAATGTTGGTGATGGCGAATGGAGGATACTGGAGACCATCGAGATACCAAAGCAACTCGCCAAGTTTGCCATTTTGGTCTGTGGCTGTAGCATCAAATGTAAACACCCAAAGCCGCCAAGCATTAGGCCTAACGAACCCGCCACCGTGAGCCGAGTGGAAATCCTTTTGTGTAGCCACTGCGTCTCCAACACCAAAATGAGACTCAAGAGTCTTTGGCGTCAAGTAGAAGTAGATGTGTCCAAGAGTACCAGCAGATGGAGTCGCAGACTTAAAGTCAAACAGGTATTCATTTGCGGAAGTGTCTGCGCACGTCAACCACACAGCAATCGTAAAACCAGTCTTCGCACCACCAATGAGGCTCCCAGTCGTTGCGTCCTTCATGTACTCCACAAGGCCATCGAAGGAAACGGAAACCTGTGAGTCGTTCAAGAACAGAGTGGGAGCCCCGGATGTGCCTCCCTCTGTCATCTCTTCGGTTTTCCAGTCGTCCCAATCTTCGGTGGGCCGGAAGTAGAGGCGCTCCGTAAACCAATCCCGGCCAAGGCGAGCAGCATCCTCGCGGGGCGGGAAGTAGTCCCACTCCGAATGGAGGGGGTCAGGTCGAGCGCCAGCAGCGGGATTGAGGCTCCAGCTGGTTCCGGGGTCTCCAGAAGGCTTGTCGGACCAGCTAGTTCCGGGGTCTCCGGAAGGCTTGTCGGTCCAGCTGGTTCCGGGGTCTCCAGAAGGTTTGTCGGTCCAGCTGGTTCCGGGGCTTCCAGCGGGCTTCTTTGTCCAGCTGGTGCTCATCGCTTCGCCAGCGCAACCTCACGCTCCGAAACCGCCTCCTTTGCACCCACCCGCCGCCTGTTGGCACAGGAAGGACACCGCGAAGGTCCGCGAAGGTTATGGGGGACAGTGTACCCAAGCCCGCAGCCAGAGCACCGCACCACGCGAACAGTCCTGATCTTGGAACTAAGCGTCGCCACCAAGCTCGTCCTTCGGCCTCCGCTTCTCCGCCTCGGCCATGATTTCCTTCAGATCCTTGTCGCTGTCGCGCTTGAACTTCGCCAGCAGAGAATCGGGGTCGCCCTCTACCTTCTCGAAGTCAAGGTCGGGGATAGACTCCAGCCCAGACTCAAACCTCGACAGCCTCTGCTTCTCCAGCTGCTCCAGCTTGCGGCGGGCCTCTTCCTCTTTACGCTCTGCTGTCGATTGCATCACACGACTCCAAAAGTTGGGGGCCCTTCGCTTCGCCGGTTGAAGGTCAGCCCCCGTCAGCCAACACCAGGCCCAGCGAACAAGCCCAGGCGCACCGGACGGGCTGAATCTTAGACGTAGCCTTTGCCTGGAGTTTGTTCTTCTTTGGCTGCCTGCGCTGCTTTATCCTCGACCAGCTTCTTACACAACTCCGCCACTGGTCCAAAATCCGGTTCAGTCGGCATCAGCATGATCCGTGCGTTCGGAATGGCCCAGCGCACCAGGCGGCGACCGAGGTCGAAGGCAATGGTCTTGGCTGAGCCCTCGAAGAAGCCGGGTTCCTTGACGACTTCAGGGGCTGGCAGCGGGTTACATGCCTTACAAACGCAGCGGGGAATTTCCTTAGTTCCATCCTCAGCCATCATTTGTTTTGCTTGCCTCAGTTGCCGCCACATCGGCCCCAGTAGGAGCAACGATTTGCGGCGAGGAACCCTGGAAGATGAAGGCGTCCACGGCGTCGGTGTAGTCGAGGAGAGCTTCAGCGAATTCGAGCTTTGCTTGCGCGATCTTGTCGAAGATCTCCAGCTTGACGTCCTCTAGGTGCTGATGCTCCTGGGGTTCGTCAAACCTCAGCCGCTCCTCCTCGAATGCTCCATTCAGCTTCGTTCCGCCAAGCAAGACGTCCCTAGCCTGCAACAGCGCCCGCACCTTGCCTTCCGCGTTGGTGGCGAGCGCCTTGGCCTGCTCTGCGGCGATCTTGAGGGGATCGGAGTCGGCGATCTGCTCTGAGGCGGCCCGGAGCTGCCTCTGTTGGTGCTTGCGGCGAATTGCTCGATTTGTTGCTCGTGACACGTTGAATTACACCTCCCAGTGTTAGTGATTGTCGTTGTTGTTAGTTGGACCCAAGAGTCCCATACATGAGGACAGTGGCGAAGCCACCCCCCGCGACGGAACGAGTCATTGCAAGTCCGTCAGCGGAGTAGAAGGACGGAATCACGTAAGTTCGGTTGGCGGCGTTGCATTTGAGCCGGAAAAGCTCAGTTCCAGCGGCGTTCTGGACCAAAAGGATCCCAGCAGCGGTTTGCCAGGTGATACTGATGCGCTTCACACGAACAGGACCAGTAGCGAAGGTTGTTTTGACGGCATCCACCTCGCCAAAGCCCCAATCCTCCACAAATGTTGTTGTGTCGTTGTAGCCACCGTTAATCATCGTAATACACCACCGTAAACCCTTTGTCAGCGGTTGCCCCAGCTGGAGCAGCCACCTTGAAGCCGTTGAACTTTGCACCCAGCGGGATGGTAATCGACTCTTCGGCAGCTGGGTAGTAGCTGGCAATCGAGTTGTTTGCGCCGTCGGTGAGGCGAAGCTCAACGGTTGCTCCGGCACCATTGTAGACGGTGATCCACGCCACCCTAAACGGAGTTCCAGTGGCAGCCAAAACACGGGGGGTGGTGCCGAGATTGTAGTGAACGACGCCTCTGGGGTACTCAGTTTGGTCGTTGTACGCCATGTTGTCTTTTACCCAGCGTATTGAAGCCGCGGCTTGGAAACAGTAATATCAGCATATTCCCCAGCACCGCAGTTGATCACAAGGCCATTCGGCCAAAAAGTTCCGGGGACCGAGTAGACTTTGTAGGGAGCGCATTTCATCGAAAAATACGGAGTTACCCCATCATACTGATAGAAGGTGAAAGTGGAAGACACCGCATCAACACTGAGGTTGATGTCCTTTGTTCTGACAGGAGCGTTACTCGTTTCAATATCCGCAGTTGCGCCGGGACCAATACCAGAGGCAATGTGATACTCAAGCTGTCCATACTCAGTTTGATCGTTGTAACCGGACATCACGGGGTCCAATACGCAATGGTGACCACCACATCGGCGGTATTGGCATCCATCTCAATCTTGAGTCCATCCATCTGGAACCCAAACGGAAGAACCACAGAGTCGTCGGCAGGCACGTAAAGGTAGCCACGAATAGTGTCATCTGTGTCCAGGATGTTGATGTACTGAGCCGCCACATTGTCGTTGGAGAGGACCATCCAGGCCACCTTCATGACGTGAGCGGTATCGCCGAACTCAATGTTGGCCACGTCCCGGTCTGAGCCGAGGTCATCACTCCACAGGCCGCGGGGGAACTCGCTGAAGTCGTCGTAGGCCATCTCGTTACTTGCTCCCTGTGCTGGGCTTACCGCCAGTCGGCGCAAACTTCCGCCTCGTCCTCTTCTTTGCTTGTTGCCGAGGAGACGGCCCAGGATCAATCCCCAGCTGCTCCAGCTGCTTGCGGGTGCCTTGGTTCATGAGGCCGCGAATCTTCTTGGGTGTCTTGGGCCGGTACGCCTTCGGCTTCGGCATAGCCTTGGTTCTCCTTGGTGAGTTGAGGTTAGCTACCTCCTACTCCTCGGCAGCTTGGGTGCGCCGGAGGGCGGGCGCTGGTTCCGGTTCGGAGCACGCTGGGCTCGCTGGGGCTGAGCTGATCGACGAGGACTGAGGAGTTGAGGCCCCGGAGCCGGAATCTTGGAGTTTGCCCTCAACGTCCGGCGTGCCCGGGCCTTCCCGCCCCGCTGGGCGACAGGTAGCCGGGGCGCCCCGGCGAGTCGGAGCTTACCGGTCGCACTAGGCTTGGCCGTAGGCCGGGCAGTTCCGGTAGGAGTTCGGGATTGGCGAGGGGGAGCGCCCGTTCGCGTTTTCGGCTTCGCAGGCCGCGATCTGCGGGCTGTGGCCGCCGTTTTGCGGGCGATTGCGCCGGTTCCAGCTTGATTCGGCATTTTTGGCTCCAAATTAGGCAAAAGACGCGCTGAAAAGCGGCAGATTGCCAAGGTAAGTTGTTGAAAGTGTTGGTTTTCCCGGGGGAACGGTGGTTTTCGGGCCAAATTTCCACGGCCAATGTATTATTCAGACGCGCAGTGACATCCCCCCATAAGCCCCCGCCGCTAAGTGCCCGGAATTGCTCAGGTTAGCGTGGGTTTGTTAGACGCAGTGTCCGGAAAGTGTTCCAAACGGAACACTAAGGGAAAACTCCGATAGGCTGAGGGGTTACACACCCTAGCTGCACACTAGAGAGCGTAGTTGCGTGCGCCCTGCATACTAAGGCTGCACGGGGACAGTGGGGGCGTGACGTCCTGGTCACAGCGGCGTGACGTTTGGATCACGGCAGCGTGACGCCAGGATCACACCCTCAATCGCCTCCGCTTGTAGGGCCTTGCCTGGTGAGCGGGAAGGGGACAGTTGGTGCGGTCTGCGCGGTTGGCATGCGCATTGCACTTGCCACGAGCGCCGCCACGAGCGGCCCAAGGCGCAATCCAGCGCGGGGGAGGCCAGTATGGCTAAGGGTGTAGTCACCTACACGGGATCAAGCTTCTACCACAGCATCACCGACGGTGAGGATCAGCAGGGCAAGCTTACCATGAGCGCGGCCAATGGGCAGCCGAACCGAGTGACGCTGCTTCAGGAAACGGCCATCGGTAACTTGTACCAGCACCTGTCGCTGAAGGATGCCAGGAAGCTGCGGGCGCAGCTGGGACGCGCGATTCGCGAATCTGAGGCGCGAGCCGCGGGAATCATATCGGCCGCATGCAAGCCCGTAGAGAAGCCCGCGGAAAAGCAGGAGAATTCGCTGGACCTCGACCGGGTACGCTTTGCCGACGCAGTCAACAAAAGCCGCCCCGACGAGAACTACGACGGCGAGCGGGCAAGTGAGGCGAAGGTGAAGGCAATGGATCACAGCATCGGGGAGCTGGACGCGGAAATGGAGCGGATCAAGCAGCAGCTGGGCAAGGGCGTCCACGTAGGCCTCAACAACTGCAACGACCCCTCATCGGACATTTTCATCATCGGCTAGCTTCTAGCCGATAACCGACAGGAACACCAACGGAGGTACCATCATGGTACTCATCATCTGGACCACCACGAATCAGCGTGCGCTAATGAAGCGCGAAGAGGCCGATTTCCACTTCGGGGCCGAATGGGTAGAGGATGCCCTGGCCGGCTGCGTCGAGGGAGTCTGGGCGGAGAGGCAGTAGCTATGCCGCTCACCGAAGCTGAAGTGCTCGCTCAGATCTTCTGCATTCTCGGAATAGCCGTAGCCGGGTTTGCCATGATTCTCGTCGGCACTTGGGGGAGTCACTGGTAGCTAGCACTCTCACCCCACCTTGGCGTCACTTTACCACGCGACAGGTGCGCGCCAAGACGGGTGGGTGTGGTACTCACCAAAACAGCCGATACAGGCAAAGGAGCATCGCATGGTCAAGGCCAATACCGTCCCGAAGACCGAGAACGTCCCGACCGTCGAGGAGCAGCTGGCAGCCGCGAACGCCGAAAAGGCCGCACTCCAGGCTCAGCTGGATGCCGAGAAAGCGAAGCGCGTCCGAGAGGTGTACCTCAAGATCAGCGAGAAGGGGGGCCTCTCGATCTACGGCATCCGCAGGTTCCCGATCACCTTCTACGTCGAGGAGTGGATCCGCATCCTTGACATGGAACCCGAGATCCGCTCCTTCCTGGAAGCGCACCAAGACAAGCTGAGCACCAAGAAGTAGCAGCACGGTCACCGATTGGTGGTGTCAGTCGCCCTCCGCAGTGTGGAGTGGTAGTCCTGGCGGAGGGAACTGCGCCACCACCGGTAAGCGTGGTGCTTGCCAAAAGCAAAGGAGGCCAAGCATATGGCCAAGATGAGCCGCGCCAAGGCGATCCAGACGTTCTTCGACGACCCCAGCAACAACAGCAGCAAGCCGAAGATGGGCGAGCTGAAGGAGCTGCGCAGCGACAAGAAGGCCTACGACGAGATGGCCGAGATGTGCGCCACCGAGCTGGGGGTGGAGTTGGAGGAGCCGAAGTAGCCAAAACACACCCCAACACCCTGAACATCAACAGAACCACCAAAGAGGAGGCATGTGAAAATGCCCGCATTCGTAGACACAATGGCATACGCTGGTCAGGTTCCCTGGCACGGCCTCGGAACGAAGCTCGCGGCCGATGCTGTCACCGACGAGATCCTTCCCGCCGCTGGGCTGGAGTGGCGGGTGAAAAAGGCCAAGGCCAGCTTTTTCAACGTCGTCACCGGAGAACGCGAGGAAGTAGACGACCGCTTCTTCCTGTGCAGAGATGATACGGGGGCCTTGCTCTCGAAAAATCTCGTCTCGCCAACCTACAAGGAGGTGCAGAACCGACAGCTGTTCGAGTTCGGTGATGCGCTCACCACAATAGGAGCGGCCCGCTGGCACACGGCTGGCAGCCTACACGGTGGCGGCCGAATTTGGGCCCTCGCCCAGGTGGCCGGCCAATTCGAGGTGCGGCCTGGGGACATCGTGTCGCCGTACATCCTGCTGTACGATGCACGGGACAAATCATCCACGTTCCGGGCACGCTTCACCAGCGTCCGGGCAGTGTGCGCTAACACGTGTGCAATGGCACTCAGTGGGGACGCGGTGGAAATCGCCATCCCCCATCGTGGTGACCTGGAAGCCAGGCTGGAGCTGGCGCAGGAAACGCTGGGGCTCGCAAAAACGAGCTTCCAGGAGCAGACGGAGATTATGGAGATGCTGGCCGCTGAAAGCTTCAGCGAGAAAGCAATGCAGATGTTCGTGATTCAGATGGCCACCGGGGAAGATGATGAGGAGGAGGCACTCGCCATTTTCCGAGGGATCAATGCCAAAGGTGGCCGGGCGCTCACGAATCTCAACCACTTCGGCGACGAGATGATGAAGCGATTCGAGGAGGATAAGGTAGTCGCCGGTGGGACCAAGTGGAACGCCTTCAACCGAATCACCGAGTTTGTCGATCACCAGCGTGGGCGCATGTCCAACTGGAAGCGAACAAATTCGAGGCTCACAGGTGAGGGCCTCAATTCGGCGTGGTTTGGTGAGGGTGAGCGGAAGAAGAAGCGGGCGCTGAAGCTGCTGGTTGGTGGGGGGGTGAGTCACTGATGCCTGGATACCTCATTCTGCTCAAACGAACGACCGTGGAGAGCGCCGCCACCTATTGCGAAGCATCAACAAAGGAGGAAGCCGAACAAAAAGCCATTGCTAAGGCAGATGCGGCGAGTCTTATCTGGGAGCCAGAAAAACACTCAGCAGGGAGAGCACACGTTGCTATAATCGAACTGGTCGACCGAGCTGCTCATGACCGCGCAACCGATCGCCTGTAAGCCGAGGAGGCAAACTCAATGACCGAGAAAACCGCCACCACACCGACGGACCCCACCAAGGTTCTCGCTCGCGCCGGGAGCGGAGCCAGCTGTGATTTCTACAAAGTGGGGATGAAGACTTACTACAATGCTGGGGAACGAGACGATGCCTTTGATCGCCAAACCCGCGCCTACGAGGGAGGAATCGCACCTCTTCCGATCGCCAAGCTGGATGCAGCCGGAAAGCCCGCGCTGCTGACGGAGGTGGTGGACGTATGCAAGCAATATCCCGATCAAGATGAAATTGACGACGCCCAGGAAAAGCACGAAGCAGTGTTCGGCTTCCGGGCTTCAGACTTCCACCGAGGGAATATGGGCTACCGAGGCGACACCCTTGTGTTCATTGATTTTGGGCGGCACGGGTACGAATACGCCGAGGAGGAGGGCTGGACGGCCAATTCACACCAAAAGCGCAGCTGACACTGTACACCGTACTACTCGTAAAATGACAATAATGAGAACATAAAAGGAGCAAAACACACCCCATAATCACAAACCACAACCACCACACGACAGGAGCGCCGATGGAAGAACTCTTGCGCCTGGCGAAGCAGGCTCTACCATTCATCCAACCTCGCCCGGACTACGCAGGACGAGCCGAAGGGAGCCTATCAGAACAAATCCGGGCAGCGATCATCCGAGAAGACTTGGAGGACGCTATCCGCAAAATTGAGGAGGAGTAACCACCATGCCCAAATCACAGGTTGACCTCGCGGCCGAACCGGCAGGCGGGGTGAGTAGGCCGAGCAAACCGGCGTGTCTCGCCTACAGCTTGCCAAACTGGAGCTGCAAGCAAGGTGCCAAACTCGCCAAAGTGCGAGGAACCCCATGCCACGTCTGCTACGCTGGAAATGGGTTCTACAACATGCCAGCTACACAAGCAGCGATGAAGCGGAGGCTGCGCGCGGTCCGAGATGCCGAAAATTTCCCAGGCCCGAGAGAACGCTGGATCCACGGACTTGCCGACGCAATCAACATCCAGCAGGAGAACAGCAACCAGTACACACTACGAACCGGAAAAACACCAAAGCTGGACGGCCAGTTCTTTAGGTGGCACGACAGTGGGGATCTTCAGAGCTTGCAGCACCTGCTCATGATTTTTGAGGTGTGCAGACTGACGCCGGGGGTGAGGCATAAGCTGCCGACGAAGGAAATTGCAACTGTGAAGTTGGCTGCACTTCTGGAAAGAGAACTACCGAGCAACCTCACCATCCTGCTGTCAGAATCCCTCATCGACCGCCCCAACACAAACTATGAACAGGACATGGCAGAGAAATACGAGCGCATCACCCTTGCCACTGTCCACACCAAGAAAGCACCGCCCGGATACTTCCCGTGCCCGGTGGGATGGGTGAAGGACAAGAAGACGTGTGCGGGGTGCCGGCTTTGCTGGACTCCGTATCACGATTTTCTAGGTGTGAGCTTTAAGGAGCACCGATGATGTTAGAAACGTACTGGCTTTACCACGGAAAGCGTATTTTAACTGCTGTTCGTTTGCCGAAAGGATCAACGGACCACACCATCATCCAAAAAGCTCTCAATGAACATGAAACGTGCCCAGGCTGTTTCGGACGAAGGCTGGAAGCCCCGTTTGAGTTCCGAAACTGTTTACACCGAGCAACAGTACGAACCTACTGAAACACCAACCAAGGAGAACAAACAATGGCGATTAAAGGAACAATCGTAGACAACGGAACCCTGTTGTTGTTGTGCAGCTTCGCGGAAGAAGAAGCCAAAAGGTCGCGGCGCCGATCTTCCGATGGCGCCGAAAGCGGAAGGTGTGCTCGGTGTAGAGCATCAGGGGTTGTCCAAGATGCTATCCGGAGAATCAGATGTTCTATCAACCCTCCCCAAGAACCCGCCGAGGAAACGCCCATCAGACCAGGATCTCTCCGCACAATCGGCGACGACTACACCAGTTGGAAACACCGGTACGCCGACTATACGTGGGAGGAAATGGGCGAAGGTTCCGTGGGAGGAGGCCGCCATGCAGTGTTGAAGTGGTTGGCGCGGCGTGGTCGAGTTAGCTTTGATGTTGACGTGAAGCGCGATGAGAATGGAAACATCGAAGTTCCCTATAACGTTACGCTAGCAGCACGCGAAGTGCTCCATGATAGCTACAACGGCGACTCCGTCTGAGTCTCCAACTACGAGGGCCGGCAGGCCCGCCTTGAGTCGTCCCGGGCTTGGAGGTAGAGCTTGTCGGCCCCGTTGGAGACTTGGAGGAGGACCGCACGTCCCGCGCTTTCCTTCGGCGTCTTGGCCGCCTGGCCGATGGCGAAGGTGGAAAGCTTGCGCGTGGCCTCCATCACCGAGAGGGCCTGATCACAGGTGTACTGGCCAGGCCGAGGAAGCTGACGCATGTTGAACGTGCGGTTCTTGTGCCGCTGAGAAGTGACGAGGACAGTATGGCCTTCCGGCCCACAGCGAATGAACGCAAAGGCTGCAATTATCAGCGTCAGGATTCCGAAGGATCGGAGCACTCGTTGAATTCCTCGTGTAGCTGCTCAAAGATTTCTCTTGCGTCCTCCCGTGGGAGGATGATTTGGAGAGGACCGGCCCGCCGACGCTGTAGAACAGCCTTTGGCGGTAGGCTCAACACAACCGCACGATGGGGGTCAGGATTGAGCAACCAGTGCCTCCCGCTTAGCCTCATGCACACGCTCCCGACATTCTGGACAGCATGGCACGAATTTGTTCCTTCTGTTGGGCAGCCGCACGAAGCTGTAGTCATCACCATCAAGCGGCCGAAGCTCAGGAGCCTCACACCCAGGCCACCCGCACATCACCAAGACCGTTGTCACTTTGTTGACGCCTCCTTGGCGGGGCGGGAGCCCTTGGAGCCTGGGCGAGCCCGCCGCACTTTCATCCTCTCAGCCTGGGCAGCCGCAGCATCCTCGACAACTTCCTCTATCCTGGACTTGCCGAGGCCCTCCTCCTCGGTGGGCAAGGCGGGGGAAGCATCCGAGGACTTACCCGGGAGTAAGCCAATGACTGCATCGACCGCGCCATCAAGGGCCCCGCTGACGACGCCTCCCGTGGCGAGCCCCCCCACGGGGCCGGCAACGGCTGTGGCGGCTGCGGTGGCAGCGACGCCGAACGTTTTTGACATACCCTCGTCATCACCGTGGGCGACCATTTCAGCTGAACCATCATCCAGTACAGAAGCTTCGAGGTGGTACAGCCCCTTCCTCACGAAGGATCCGCGCATAGCCGTCATGCCTGGTCTCTCTTCAGTCCGAGTCCCTTCAGGAGATACTGAAACCGTGGAAGTTGGCACGTGGACGACAGTCCAGGCGCAACCCGGCGCAAGACAAGCAAGGGTCGCCAGAACTAGCCGAAGATACGACGGTTTATGCCCCAAAGCGGGCACCCCACAATGTGGCAATCACGCGCCTGCGGACGCTCCCAAGCTGAGCATTCCAGGCACTTTAACTCGATTGCTGCGCGCGACTGAGTATCAGCAACTGTTGCCAACCTCGACCACCTTCGCACCTTCGACGGCGGAGCCTTGGTTTGGTCCAGGGTTGAGAGCGGCTCAAACATTGCTTCTAGCACCTCCAGTCGTTCACCCCTCTCGGTTCACAGTTCAAACTTACTACGGCTGGGTAGCCGGAGCCTCTGCCACAGTTTCAGCGCCAAATCCGCTCAGGGCGTCGATCACTTTGTCAGGGACGTCGAGGCCGATTCCGACTGCACCGAGAGCGGCAATCAAGGCAGCCACAGCAATTTTGATGAGAGTTCTTTTCTTGTCAGGCATAAGGTATAGTTCTCCTCCCTCATTATCTCACTACGGCACTAACCCCAACTGCGCCCACGAGGAAGGTAGGGGTGCAACAAAATGTTGCGGGGCGCAACAACCTGGGCGGACGCCTTTCCTGCCGGAGGCCACGAAGGAGTGTGATCAAGATCACTTTCTAAGTCCCTCCGGGGAAGTAGTACTACCTATGTATCCCAGGTTTGTCCAGGCACTTGGGCTGCCTGGGTTGCATAGGCTGAACCTTAACAAACCAGAACTAAATTAAACAGTTATGGTTGTTAATTCTGGTTGAAGATTAGAGGAGGTCTTGTAGGCTAGTTAGAACTTACATGAGTTGCTCCAACTGCATAGGCTAACCCGGGTGGTCCGGAGCTTGGTTGCCGTAGTTGGATAATGAGAAGGGATGTCCATTGACATGACGAGACAGCACTTTGACTATGATCTTGAGAACACTTTGGCTGCTTCGGTTCAAGTGGGCAATGATGGTGGTTCAGCCGAAGCTACCAAAGCTCTGTGGCAGTATGCCTACGACACTGAGATCCACCAGAAGTTGGTGAGGTCTTGGTTGCGTAAGCAGAGGAAGGGTTCAACAGAGCATCTTCACTACGATGAGTTGGACAGTGAGGCCTTGCTCGCCATAAGGCCCACCATCCCCAAGTTCAAGCCCCACATGGGTTCTCTCTACAGGTTCTGTCGGCTCCCTGTTCACAATGCTCTGGACATCTACAGGGGGAGGTCAAGGGCTCCGGTTCAGCTGGGCCAGAAGACTGCCCGCTCTCTTGGTAATGATCTCCACGGGGAGGAGTGGCATGAGCAAGCTGACAAAAACCCCGACGAGCAAGACAGTGAGTCTTTGTATGAACCCCGCTTGGATACCATTGCTGATACTAATGGGGAGAACATCTGATGACTGACGCCGACGACCTGGCGAGGGTGGAGGCTGAAATCAAGATGCTGGTGGAGATGATGTGGTGGGCTTCGCAAAGGTCAACTGTCCGCCCTAGCGACTGGAAAAGGGATGCGGCTATTGCCCTTCGCCACCAACGAGCCGAGGGGCTAGATCAAGCTGCTGAGATTGCTGACGCCAACTACGAAACACCACCCAGCGTTGGGATAGCTATTCGCCGTATTGCCGCCGCCCTCGAAGCTGGCGGGGAGAAGGGGAGGCGGGAGGGGCTGGATCGCTGCAAAGCAATACCTATCCCAGTGGGGCATGGAGGACCGGGGGCGAGCGACAGAGCCTATCGACAGGCATGGTCTGACTACGCCGCAGCCATCCGTGCGCTGGACGAGGGAGGGGGCGAGGATGGGAATGACTGAAGGTAGCTGCGACCCCAATAGCTACGTTGGGCAGCTCAACAGTCGCATCACCGACCTTGAGCGCCAGCTTGCCGAGGCAACACGTAAACTCGACTACTACCGAGAGACTCTGGACGAGCTGGCCGGGGTGGTCGCACACGAGATCGGCCACGTGAAGGGTGACATGATGGATAAGCTCGCCGAGGCGAAGGCCGATGGGGAGAGGCTGGACTGGCTGTTGGAGCAAGCAAGCAAGTACAACGGTGGCATCTACGCCATTCACAATCTTCACACGGGATACTTCATCTCTGCCGAGATCCACGGCGGCTATATTCACGGCGAAGAGAAGGTGACAGACATGCGACTGGCCCAGAGCGGAAGGGATGGCTCATTCCGCCAAGCCATCGACCAAGCCAGAGGAGCCGACGATGCCGAGTGAAACCACCGAACCTGGGTATGAGATTTTTCTGGATACAATGGCGTCGGTTGTATGGCTGGAAACGCTTCGTCGAGATCAAGGAGACCGACGGAAGTGGGCTCCTGCTTGGATCAGGTCAGGAAATCCCTACACAACGGCGGCGGCCCAATTGCGTGCCAAAGAGCTAGAAAAAGAAGGTGTAAAGGTTCGCACTGTTCCTTTGTTCATTATCAAACGGGGCTTCCAGCACCGAATCAAATACTGATCAACCAAGGAGGCAACACCAAACATGCCGAGTGACAAGAAGAATGAAGAGTACGTGACGCCCATTGGGACGTTGAACTATCCCTACTTGCAGGTCCCAAGGGGGTACAAAGGTGACACCACCAAGCTGTCCTACGATACCCAGCTGATCCTGGAGGGTGCCGCAGCCGCAGAGTTTCATGCACTCCTCGACGACCTCATGCAGAAGGCTGAGCAGGAGTTCCCCGGCATCCCGACCGACGCGACTCCCATCGCTCCGGTGATCGACGCCGACAAAAACGTGGTGGAGGGAAAGACAGCGTTCAAGTTCCGGGTGCCGGCAACCAGCGAGACCAAGAACGGCGTCTGGGACCGGAAGCCGGTGATTGTGGATGCCAACGGAGACATCTCCGAGGCGCTCATGAACAACGAGGTCCGCATCGGACCCGGCACCAAGGCCCGCATCTCCTTCATGGCCTACCTTCGGAAGAACCGAGGGGCGGCCGGAGTGACACTTCAGCCTGTTGGTGTCCAGGTGGTGGAGTTGAACAAGCTCCAGAGAAGCACAGAGAGTCTGGGGTTCGGAAAAGTGGAGGGAAAATTCAAAGGCTCCGAAGATGGGAGTGGGAAAACCGACGGCGATGAGCCCGCACCCAAAGGCGACATCCCCTTCTGATGGCCTACCCTCGCGGACAACCAACCATCATTGATGGTGTTCGCTACCGCAGCAAGGGCGAAGCGTCAGTGGCTGAGGATTTGACGCGCCGCGGCGTAAAGTTCGAGTACGAGTCCGAGCGGATTTTCTATGCAATTCCAGCTACTTACGTCACTGACTTCACTATTCCTGAAGAGGAATCATGCACGGGCCAGCCGATCTACGTGGAGTACAAGGGGTGGTTCCGGCCGGAGGACAAGAGGAAGCTGTTGGCGGTGAAGGCTGAGAATCCAGGCATGGACCTTCGGTTGTTGTTTCAGCGGAGCAACCCACGCAACGCTCAGTGGTGTAACCGCCATGGCTTCAAGTGCGCCCTTCAACACGTGCCGCCCAGCTGGCTTAAGGAGAACAAGTGAACGGAGACAAACGAGTCTGGATTAGTAACAAGCGGGCTGTGTACCTGCCCGCCCTCGTGGAGCGGGTAGAGCTGAGCCTCCTCCCGGGTGTACTACACGTCCCCCGCATGCGTGATGCGTGCTGGTTATGGCTTGGCGACATTTCCGGCAACTCGGGCTACGGTCAAGTAGAGTACCGTGTCAACGGGAGTGAGAACGTGTGCTGCAAGATGGGAGTACACGTTTTGATGTTGCGCCATCACAAGCTGGACGACTGCGCTCTCCCCGGTGACCTCCAGGCCAACCACAAGTGCGAGGTCCGCAGCTGCGGTAACCCCCGCCACCTCTACGCCGGTAACCCGTCCACCAACATGGAGGATCTTTGGACACGTGGGGCTGCCATTGACCAAGGACTCCTAGCTGCGGAGGTGGAGGCTCAGATTTCACTGCGCAAGGCAATGTGCAAACCAATCCCCAAGTACTTCCGCACCCAGGCAAAGCGCCTGGGGATGGGAAGCATCTTGGACAACTATGCGGGAGTTTGATAACACCATGACCCGACAAGAACGATATTTCACCTTCTTCCTCTTCGTAATTCTGGCCATCATCGTGGTCGGCGCATTCATCACTCGCCCTGCGGCAGCCGAAACCGCCGGCCGCGACATCATTCGCTGCATGCCGAAGTCGGTGTGCCTGCCGGAGGTTCATGGGACAACGACCGTCTTCATCGAAGCGGCCAACGTAATCGAACGGGCTGATTCCATCAGGGCTCAGTGTCTTCTGATCGCCGCCACCATTCACACCGAGTCTGGGCGTGGTCGGTTGGGGCGTGGCGCTTTGGTGGATCCGTTTGAGGATCCGCAGTTCAAGCACACCGTCAACCGTTGCATCGCCCAATTCCCAAAGGAGTAGCAATGGATAGCGCACCCGAACTCCGGGGGTTTGTGGCTCCTGGAACTCCTCCTCTCGGCGTCCGCTTGGATCGTATGTGGATACTCCTCAATCGGCTTTTGGAGCGCCATCGTCGGTTCGGAAAGTGTGGCTGTGGGAGGCCGAAGGATCAGGCCGACCACAAATCCTGCTCTGACTGTGCCGCCGGAGAGCGCACCCACGCCCGTGGGAAACGCCTGCGCGCAGAGAAGGGGCTTGAGACATGACCACAAGCACCCGCCCCACCAAGATGCGGAGGCTTCGTCCGAATGCCGACAGAGAGGCGGCCATCAGTGCTCTAGAAGACAGCGGTGTCTGCCAAGAGGGGCTTGACTGGGTAATGAGTGATTTCACTGACTCTTCCACCGCTCTGGACATCTGGCGTGGAACGCGGAACCCATTTTGGATGAACTTCTTCCTGAACATGTTGGGGAATGAGAATGCAGAAGCTGTTCAACTTTTGATTGGACCGCCAACGGACAAAGACGCGTTCCGAGCAAAGCATCCGAAGCCCCGTGTTCAGGCGAGGTGGGATGCGTTGTGTCTGAGAATCAGGCGTCTGGTTCCAAACCCGTTTCTGGTTTCAGTAAGTGGGTGAGTTCATCAAGCATGAGCCCTGTCCGGAATGTGGGTCCAGGGACAACCTTGCCCGGTATGACAATGGCAGCGGGTGGTGTTGGGGGTGCAAGACATACTTTGCACCGAGCGACAAGCCAACAAACCGGGTTTACGCAGTAGAACCACGTGAGCTGCGCGAAGGCATCTTCGACAGCATACCCAACCGCAGCCTCACTGAAGCAACCTGTCGCAAGTTTGGTTACCACACCGACGCAGGCAGGACGTGGCAAGCCGCAGACTACTACAACTCCTCTGGCGCGCGGGTAGCGCAGAAGGTTCGCAAGTCCGGCAAGAAATTCTCATGGGTCGGTGATCCGTCTGACACGGTTCTGTTCGGCCAGCAACTGTGGAAGCCGACACGCAGAGTGGTCGTCACCGAGGGAGAGATTGACGCCATGTCTGTGGCGCAGGCCCAGGGGCTTAGGTGGCCGGTGGTGTCCGTGCCGAACGGGGCGTCTGGGGCGAAGCAGGCATTCGTCAAGAATCTGGAGTGGCTGGAGCAGTTTGAGGCTGTGGTGATCCTCTTCGACCAGGATGAGCCTGGTGAGATTGCCGCTGTCGAGTGCGCGGAGGTGCTCACTCCGGGCAAGGCCCACATTGGTCGCATGCCTCGGAAGGACGCCAACGAGATGTTGGTGGCTGGCGAGGTGCGCGAGCTTGTGGACGTGTGCTGGCAGGCCGCTCCTTACCGTCCCGACGGTATCGTAGCTGGAGTGGACTTGATTGAGCGTGTGTTGGCTCCACCTCCCCCCTCTATTGACTATCCGTGGGTTGGGCTCAACTCCTACCTTCGCGGCCAACGCACTGAAGAGATCACGTGTTGGTGTGGGGGCACGGGCGCAGGCAAGAGTCAGTTGGTGCGGGAGATCGCGTTCAGCCTTCACCAGAAGGGGGTATCCGTTGGAGTAATTGCTCTTGAGGAGTCGGTGCGCAAGGCAGCTCTCTCTCAGGTAAGCTTGGCTATGAACGAGAAGCTCCATGACCCGGAGGTGCGAGCCAAGATCAACGACGGTGCCATTCGCCGGGCGGCGGGAGAAGTGTTGGACGGCATGTACTTCTATGACCACTTTGGGTCTGTGGAGGCGGACGTCCTGATACCGAAGATCCGGTACATGGTGAAGGCGCTGGAGGTGGAGTGGGTGATCCTCGATCACGTCAGCATCATGGTGTCGGAAATGGCAGCCCAGGGTGACGAGCGGAAGCGCCTCGACGAACTCATGACCAAATTACGAACCACCGTACAGGAGTCCAGCTTTGGAATGCACATCGTGGCCCACCTCCGTAAGGCCGGAGGTACACCTCACGAAGAGGGTGGGCGTATCACACTCGACGACCTTCGTGGCTCTGGGGCGCTCAAGCAAATCTCTGACAATATCGTTGCTGCTGAGAGAGACCAACAGGCCCAGGACGAGAGTGTCCGCAACACAACCACGCTCCGGGTGCTGAAGTGTCGGGAGTTTGGTGACACCGGGACAGCTGCGGCAGTCCGGTACTCAAAGACAACTGGCCGCATCACGGAGCATTACCTCGATTCCCTTGGTGGGAACGATGAAGAGAAGAAGAAGAAGGAGATTCCGTTCTAATGTCAAGGCAATCCATTATTAACTCAATTCCTGTTGCTCCCATCTTTGACGGAGCAGACATTTTCAGCATCTGGAAGCGATCCGGCGCTGACGTGATGCTGGGTGCCAACGGAAAGATGGCTGGAGATATTTCTTGGGTCGGCCCAACGCGGTGTGTCCCTGTTGAGGTTGGCAAGGCTTTGGTTCGCGCAAAGCAGTCACGCATCGGATTGGGAGAGGGTTCAAACTGCACGGCACACGCAATAATTTGTGCTGCGTATGTCATGGAGTTCTACCTTCGATATGGCCTGGGCCGACCTGCATTTGGGTGGTGCCGTCGGGAATCCTCTGTGAATCACCCGCCGCACTCTCCGCACTTCCAATGTTGGGGGATCGACGAAGAAGAAACACTCTGGACATACGATGCGAAGTGGAGCACCTTTGAGTTGTCAGGCCGAACCAGCATGTGGTTGTACCGCATCGGAGAAGGAGACGTGTTTGCCCACATCGAAAGTTGAGCTAGTCTTCGACTGCGAGACCAACGGCCTCCTCGACCGTCCCGACCTAAAGGTACACTGTATTGTGGCGCAGGATGTTGAGACTGAGGAGGTGTGGAGGTTCGCGGACGAGCCGTTCGGTAAGAACTGGAACGTGCAGGGGAGTTTGCGCGTCGGACTAGAGGCGCTTGCCCAAGCAGACCTTCTCATTGGCCACAACATCTCTGGCTTCGACATTCCCCTGCTAGATCGAATCTTCCCGGGGTGGCGTAAGCCTGGCTTGGGCCAGTGGTTCGACACAAGTCTCGTTTCCAACCAAGTGTACCCAGGCAACCTCATTATTGCGATGAGTGCCAAGTTCCGCAACGCCAACGGAGGCCGAAGCGAGAAGAAACGCGAAGAGATCTACCCCCGCCGCCTGCTCAGCATTCGCGGAGCCCACAGCTTGGAGGCGTGGGGTTATCGAATGCGAATGCAGAAGGGGGACTACCTCAAGGAGTTTGGCGTCCAGGAGGAGTGCTCAAAGGAACTGATTGACTACTGCGAGCAAGACGTTCGGGTAAACCGGGCTGTGTATCTTCGGCAGAGACAGCACGGAGCCAACTGGAACGAGCCTGCGATGCCGATGGAAGCCGCCATCTGCGAGAGCCAGTTTGGGTACCTGATGCACATACAGCAAGAGAATGGAGTGGGCTTCGACGAGAAGGCAGCCACTGAGCTGTATGGTAAGCTGGCTGGACGTCGTGCAGAGTTGGAGACAGAGCTTCAGCGGGACTACTTCCCAGATTGGTGGGCTCCCAAGCGTGCGATGAAGGGGGACTTCACAAATGACCTTGGTGGAGTTACGAAGAAAGGTGATGCCGCCTACGTGATTCCAAAGCGGACGTATAAGGTACAGTACCCACATCAGTACGCTGGGAGACAAGCCGGCTGCCCTTACACGCCAATCGAGAAGAAGACCTTCAATGCCAACGCCGACGTGGCCGACCGGTTGATAAAGCTGTATGGCTGGGAGCCAAAGGAGTTTACTGACAAGACGGCTGAGCCGAAGGTGGACGACGAGATTTTGTCTAGCCTGACGTACCCGTGCATTCCCCTGGTGAGGGAGTGCCTCGTGGTGTTGAAGCGTCTTGGCCAAATCTCCGAGGGCAAGAAGGCGTGGCTGAAGTTTGTCAAGCAGGGCAAGATCCACGGCCGAGTCAAGCCTAGCGGAACTCGAACTTCCCGATGCAGCCACAGTAATCCGAACCTAGCTCAGGTACCCAAGAACAAGAGTCCGTATGGCAAGGAATGCCGATCGTTGTTCCGTCCTACTAGGCCCGGCTGGGTCCAAGTGGGAACCGACGCTAGCGGGATCGAGCTTCGGATGCTTGGCAACCGGATGGCGTACTACGACGGTGGCGCTCTCGCCAAGATCATCCTGCACGGAGACGTCCACGAGGAGTGGCGGCAAGCCACCGGGATGTTCTACCGGGAGAATCAGAAGACCGGCTCGTATGCGTTCCTGTACGGGGCGTGGGACGAACGCCTCGGCCTCATCGTGTTGATGGATTGGCGAGAGGCATTGGAGAAGGGACTCACTGAAAAGGTGCCGCCCACCAATGACCACGCTGTGCTTATTGGAGAGCAGTTCCGCCGGTCGCTCATGGCCCGCACCCCAGGCCTGGACAGCCTAGTGGAGGATTGCCACCGTGCGTACAAGCGGGGGTGGCTACTTAACATCGACGGTCGAGTGATCCGGGTGCTGCTCAAGCACGGATCCGTCAACGACCTCCTCCAAGGCGACGCCGGTGTGTGTATGAAGTATGCGGCTGTGATCCGAAGCGAGGAGTTGGGGAAGCATGGCTGGCTACACGGTGTTGACTACGCCCACATGCTCAATGTCCACGACGAGTGGCAAGACGAGACGCCCGCAGAGAATGCTGAACAGTTCGGCATGATCTCGGTGCAGGCAATCAAGACCGCTGGGGAAATGTTGAAACTTCACATCCCCCTCGACGGTGAATACAAGGTAGGAGGTAACTGGTGCGAGACACACTGAAACACCTACTCCTGGTGGACTGTGAGGAGCTACTGTGAGAGTCCTCTTGCTCGACTCAGACATCGTTGCCTATCGGTTCGCCCACGCGAATGAGAGCGCAACTGCCTGGGACGAGGATACCTGGACCTACATTGGCAACCTAGACAGAGCAAAGATGGGAGTGGAAGCTTTCTTGGCGGACATCAGCGGGTTCACTGAGTGTGGCCAGATCTACCACTACCTCAGCGACACCAAAGCCAACTGGCGGCGGGACATCATGCCACAGTACAAAGGTGAGCGGGCGGGATGGAAGATCGAGCGGCCCGGCATCCTCCCGCCAAAGCCTGGCCCCAAACGGCCGATGCTGTGGAAGCCGTTGCGTGAGTGGATCGCTGAGGAGTTTGCGGCCCTGACGGTGGGTGGGTTGGAGGGCGACGATCTCCTCGGCATGGCGGCCACAAACCCCCACATGAATCTGGGGGAGACGGTGATCGTCTCTGAGGACAAGGACATGCTCACCGTCCCTGGGCACCACTTCAACCCCCGCCGCCCACACGACGGTATCGTGGAGGTGACTCCCCGCCAAGCCGCCTACCGCCACCTCTACCAAACACTAATGGGCGACGCTACCGACGGCTACAAGGGTATCCCGGGGGTGGGACCAAAGGGGGCTGAGAAGATTCTCGACGACGTGGATCCGGAGGGCCCCGAAGCTTGGGAGAAGGTTGTGGATGCCTACAAACGCAAGGGCCTCGACGAAGATGTTGCCCTCATGACTGCCCGTGTCGCTCACGTGATGCAGTACGGAGACTACGATGAAGAGACAAAGGAGGTGAAGCTTTGGGAACCTGTACGCTGAGTGTTGAATGCCCTGAGGTCCAAAAGGATTGTTGGAACTGTGCATGGAATGAAGACACCGGTCAAGATTTCCATGTGCTAGGAGCCAAAGACGACTCCGACAAGCTGCCGGTGGAGTTGGTGCCTCCGGAAATGATTGAGGCAGTAGCGGAGGTCATGGACTTCGGGCGGCAGAAGTACACAGAAGACGGTTGGAAGTTGGTGCCTGATGCTTACCGCCGATTCACAGCTTCCGCTCTACGACACATCTACGCCATCCTCCGGGGTGAGCTGATCGACGAGGACAGCGGGAAGCCACACGTCTACCACTTCGCCTGCGATGCAGGGTTTCTCTGCTACTTCCACAAACGGGGGATTGCGTGTCAGGTGTTTCCGACGGACAAATCGTGATGCGCGCTGACGTTTTCAAAACGTGGGAGCGAACTCCCCTGGGCCGGTTACTTCCTCGGCTGGAGGAGTGGCTCATGATGAATTTTCCGACACCGTACCCAGTGAAGCTGACGTACACAGCTGCGAAATTCAAACACGACGGGGAGGAATGCGATGGACTCACTGATCGAAAGGGCAAGAAGTTATTCATCATGATCCGCAACAAAAAATGCCGTGGGTGTATGGTGGAAACGGTGCTTCACGAGTGGGCCCACGCGCACACGTGGGGGCACGCAGCGGTTGACTATCTCCGCCCTGATGAAGGCCATGACGACGTGTACTACCTCGCCTACGGGAAGATTCGTCGCAAGCTATTCTACCAGGGAGGACAAGAGGAGGTGCTAAAGCTATGCGCGACGACCAATTGAACGGAGCCGCACTGAAGGACCACCACCAGTCTGTCTCTATTGCAACGTACACCGGACTGGAAGTGTTCCCGTTCGATCCCAGGAAGGAACAGATCTGCCTGGAGGACATTGGACACGCACTAGCCATGAAGTGTCGGTTCACTGGGCATACCCGAGTACACTACAGTGTGGCCCAGCACTCCGTGTTGACGGCGCAGCTGGCACAGATCCGTAAGTTTCCTCTGGAGGTTCAGAAGCAGGCTCTCCTCCATGATGCCTCCGAAGCCTACTTCCCCGACGTGGCGAGCCCGTTGAAGAAGTCGCTGTGGGTGGCGGATCCCATCGACGTCGAGTGGGATAAATATGATGGCCACAACTGGAGCCCCTACAAGGAAGCCGAGAACTCCCTCCAACGCTGCATCTACTCCGCCTTTGGCGTTGACCTTGTTGAGCACCCGGCTGTCAAAGCCTTCGACGCCGACGTCTACCACCGCGAGAAGTGGTCGCTGATGCCGGAGGTGAAAAACTTTGAAACGCCGAAGCCTGCATGTGACGTCCCGTTGGTGTATCCATGTTCACCAGCCGCAGCGAAGTATGACTTCATGGCGCTGGCGAAGAGTCTGGGGTTGAAGTGACCTTCTACCAGATCCTCGAAGACTACCTTCAGCACACGAAGGTGTATGGAAAGGGGCGCACTGTTGATCAAGTGCGGTTCCACGGGGACAAACTGGCTGACCACTTCGGCACCCAAGACATGGATACCCTGTCTTCAACTGCTGTTGATGAGTTCATCCAGGGAAAGATCAGGAAGGGGTGGGCTCCCGCCACGGTGAACGGCGCACTCCGCGTCTACAAGGCCGCCATGCGCCACTCCGGCCGTGGGTGCAAGGTGCGGATGATGAAGGTCACCAAGAAGCTCCCGACGGTGCTTAACAAAGCCCAGGTGGATCTTCTCGTGGGGACAGCCGAGGAGGGATCTGACGAGCACCTCGCCATCCTGATAGCCGCCCACGCTGGCTTGCGTCACCGGGAGATCCTGCACCTGAAAGGCTCCGACGTGGACTACCTCAAAGGATTCATCAGAGTCACAGCGAAGCCAGAAGTAAACTGGACCCCCAAGAGCCACGAGGAGCGGGAGATCCCCCTGACCTTGAACGGCCGGCTAATGGAAGCTCTAGCCTGGCGGGCTTCTCGCCGCGGCGGTCCCAATCGGTGGCTGTTCCCTGGCTGGCGAGGCCGCCCCCGCTGCAACCTCCAGTGTGAGGTGCAGGACGTCTTCAAACGCTCCGGCCTCTACGTCCAGGAGGACAAGCCGGGTCTCCACATGCTTCGGCGTACTTGGGCGTCCAGGATGCTGGAGAGCGGTGTGGACATCAACACGGTACGGGAGCTTGGTGGGTGGAGTAACCTGGACATTCTCCTGCGCTACCTTCGTTCGTCTGACGAAGCCAAGCGTAGGGCGGTGGAGTTGATTGAATAGGAGGTAGTGACATGCCGACACTACACGCGATGGGAGTGAGAGTGGTGGTCGCTCTCTCCAGTCTCACCATCTTCGGCGCACTGTGCGTCATGATGGATTCGTATCCACCTCTCTGGGCGTGCGCGGCCGTGCTCACGTTGAGTGGGATGGCTTCGGAGTAGCGCAAGCACCACAAACAGCAAAAGCCCACCCGGGACTAGCCTGGGTGGGCTTTTTGCGTTCTATGGGCTTGGGGTCAGCGTCCGCTGGGAACCCTCCGTCGCACACCGCTTTGGCTGCGCCTCTTCGACGTGGCCCCCGCTCCCTTACGTGCGGTGCTCATCTTCTGACGCCGCCCGGTTGCACGCTTTGCCGCCCCGGCCGCCTTCTGGGCTGCGGTCCTGGTGATCTTGGGCGTGGTCATGGTGCTGGGGGCAGACTTCACGGGAGTGCTCGCTGTGGTCTTCTTGGCCACAGTCCCGGTGGTCTTCTTGGTGACGCCACCAAACGCGGTGGTTCGTGCTGTCGGTCTCACATACGCCATTAGATCAGCTCCTGCGCCTGGTCCGCGTAGTGGTGGTGTCGGCTGTGCGAGCAACGGCTCGCTTCCGGATGGTGGCAGGGAGGCCGGCGTTGCCGGTCCTCGCCTTGAGTCTGGTCCTGCGCGCCTTGCGCTGGGACGGCGTTGCCGCTCGTTGCCGTGTCCGGAGTGTCTCCATCCTGGTTCTGGGTTGCTGGCGTGTCGCCATGTGATTGTCTCCTTTGTCTCGCCCCGCCTACTCAGCGAGAGCTTCCTTGCCAGCCCGGGTCCGGAGCGCCCGCTCCTTGTACCTGGCTGAGAGTTCACTCATCATTTTGAGGTCTTCGGGCCCCTTTGTCATGATGCCCTTGCTGCGCTCCATGACCTCCTCGATGTGCCGGGTGGACACGCCGCGCCACTTCCCCGCCTCACGCCGCTTGACGCCCTGGAGCAGGTACTTGTTCACAGCTTTGTCGTCGTCGCCGAGGCGTATGCGGAGCTGCCGGATCTCCTCCAGCGACTCGTCCATCATGCCAACCTTGCCGTTCGCGTGGCCGAACTGCCACCTCCTCCACTGAACCGATACTTCGTCCTGTAGCCGACGCTTCTCCCGTCGCACGTTGAGGAGCTGCGCTGAGACGTCGGCTTCGTAGGTCCGGAGTCCGAGAGCATTGGCAGCCACGGTGCGGAGTACACCATCCTCCAGCTGAGCCCCAGAGACCGGATGCTTCTGGCCCCGCGCGAGTTCGTAGAGGTTCATCCCGGCGTACCCAGGCGGAAGCAGCGGAGGCAGCGCCATCTTCATGGTGTGCTCCGCCATCCCAAGAGCCTTCCGTCCCATGCCTTTGGTGGGCACATCCAGGCCCAGCTGCTGCTCCATGAACCTTGGCTCAATGGGCTGGCCGGAGAACGGATCCTTGCCTGTCTTGAGGGCATAGCCAAAGGAGAGGAAGGGGTTGGCGCTGAAGGGATCCATATGGACCCGGTCGAAGAAGGATGCCTCGACAGCTGCGGATTCGTTGAGGTTGCCCATCGGGAGCATGTAGCTGAGGTCCAGGAAGGTGGGCTTGCCATCCACCCGGAAGGGCAGGACCACCATCTTCTTATTCTGAGCATACTCAGGCAGCGCGGACTTGGCGGCCTCCAGGTCGGCCGTGTCAAACCCGGCCACTGCTCCTAGCATCTGGCTCATCGCCTCGGCCATGTGGTTGTAGAAGAACGCCCAGTGAGGTTTCTCAACCATTGCATTCTTCCACACACGCAGTGCCTCGGTAGTGAATGAGGAGAATGGGATGGCGTTCCGCACCATGTTGGTGAACGGGCTGTTCTGGTGAAACACAGGCTGGTACTTCACCACCTCAGCGGCTGCTCGCCCCCGAGCCTCCATCATGATGGCGTCAGCTCTTGACGCAGTACCCGGGCGCTGGATTGCCTCTGCAAGGATTGCATCCGGCAAGTCGGTTGTTTTTCCTTCTACAACCACTCTCGTTCCTGTTGCGGGAAGCTGGTCTGCTGCCTTGGCAATTTGACTTGCTTCAGCCCGGCGAACGTATCTTCCTTTACTTGTGACAAACCAATCATCTTCAAGATTGCGAACGTTTCCGCCTGGAGTTGCATCGAATGCTTTATCAAATGCCTCGCCGTGAGTTCTGCCGCGGTACCATTTTCCATCAGCTTTGATCGCAGCTCCCTTGATGGATTCTCCGACCTTCGCCGCAGCTGCGGCTTCTTTTGTTAGCGCCTTCACGTACCGGTCCCGCAGCACCAGGAAGGCGTCGGCCTTCGCCAGCTCATCTACGAAGCGATACTTCCGCTCTGCCCACGAAGCGACGTCGAGGCCCTTCTCAAGAGCCTTAGACTCCTTGAGCCCAGGAATCACCTTCAACCAGTCCAGGGCTGTCACACGCTTGGCGTCGTCCGCCCCGATGTCCAGTCCCTTCCGAATCGTGTCGTGGATTTCCCGGTCGAAGGACGAGTTGGCAAACCCGGCCTCCATGATGTGCTCGAAGTCACGGTAGGCATCTGGGTCTGCGTGGGGCTTTGATCCGGCGTAGAGCGCCTTCCATCCCCGGCGGAATCCCGTGCCCATCGGACCTATGCCGCCCACGGTGAGGTGGTGAAACACGAATGCGCCGAACCAGTTGCGGATGTGGGTAGCTGGGTTGTAGGCTGTCTTCGATGCCTTGAAGTGGGTCATGGCCGTCATGTAGACTTGCCGCACGGCCGCCGGCAGCGCCTCGACGAACGCGCCCATGCCGGCGAGGTCGCGGGCAAGTGTGGGATCTACGTACTTGCCCTTCATCCCGGGCGGAACCCGACTCATGTAGCCCTTGACACCAGCCGCCTTGAGGGCGTCGTCGATCTTGCGCCAACCCAGAACCTTCTCTACGAGTTCTTCCGTTGCCGTTCTGGAGAGTGCTTTTCCCTCGGCGCGGGCGTAGTCAACTTCGCGGAGGATTTGGTCGATGTTCCGTTTTGGGTACGTGCGGAAGAAACGCTGCTTGAGGGCGGCGTCAAGTTCGTCAGCGGGCGTACCGCGGGCCAGGTCCACGATGTTGTCAATCAGCGTACTACCATCGGCCACCAGGGTGCTCCCCGCCATTCGCTGGAGGAAGGCCTGTCCGGCGACGAAGCTCCCGGCCTCCATCAACGCAGAGACTCCAGCAGCTGGATCAATGGCCCGGTTCATGGCTCCTTCGGTGGCGTCTAGCATGTCCGCCTCTTCTGGTGTCAGCTTGCGGCGGTGCTGGAAGCGTCGTCCGGCTTGTCTCCCGCCGGCTCCCGTAGCAGCACCAAACTTCCGACCAGCCGCAGCCGCCTCGATGACCCTGGCCTCCTCCATCTCTTTCCACACGCGAGGCCAGTACTTCTCCAGCCCCCATTCGTATGTCTCATCGGAGATGAGGCCCAAGTTGTGACTCTTCTCGTGGATGCGCAAGCGGAAGTCGGTGAGCTTCGCAGCCAGGTATCCTTCATCCTTACCAAACGCCCGCAGGATGTCCTCTGGTGCCTCTCCCCGCTCCAGTGCCAAGCCAAAGGCAGCCTTCTGCTCATCCGTCTTGAGAACCTTGTTCTCCATTCGGATCAGCTCCTCGCCCATCCTCTCATACATCGTCCGTTCTGAGGCAGCCTCGCGCGCCATGACGTCATACAAGGCCCGCCTCTCGAAGGGGTCTCCGCCACCGCTGGTCTTGATCAGGTTCTCCCACTCAGGGTCAACGTGGCTGGCGAAGGTGCGCGTGACGGGGTCAAAAGTTTCCTGGACCCCCCGCTTGGCGACGTTGGACGCAAACCACCGGCTGGCGGCATTCCTGGCCACCCCGTGGCGCATCTCCAGCTCGACGGCTTCAGCGAAGCCTTCGGGCGGATCAGACACCCACCCAGCGACCTTCTCAGCCACCCGAGCCCGGCGGCCGGGCTGGACCTCGCCGAGGAAGCGGGCGGCCTGCTCTCCCTCAATCAGGTCAGCGCCCATCGCGCGGCTGCGGATGGTGGGCATGACCTCTCGGAAGTGTTCAGCCTTCTCCAGCGTCTTCGCGGCAGCACCAGTTCCCCTGGCCACCTTGGTCGCCGCTGTTCCAATCTTGGCGATCGGCACGGCGAGCAGCAGATAGTCCAAGGTGGTCCAGATGGGATCCTCCTTGAAGGACTCGCCAATGTTGGACACACTCCAATCCCAGGACTTGGTTTCCGGATCGCGCCGGAACCCAAACGACTTCACCAGCTCGTGGACCAATCCGCCGGCCTCGAAGTTGCCATCCGAGTCGTGGTTGGCGATCTCACCAGACCGCCAGTCCACGGTCTCGAAGTCCTCCCCTCCAAACACGCCGTACTGCGCGAGTTCGGCTTCGGTCTCCTGGAGGAGGTTGTAGTCGAAGTTGGGCACTACTGATTGGTTCCTTCGAATGTCTCTCGCAGGGCCTCTTCAGCCGGAGTACCGGCCTTACCGGCCTCAACCGCACGTGTCACAGTGCCGCCGCCGCCAATGTTTACGAGGCCTTCGATGTAGCCAATAGAATCTGTCCACTCCCGAGCTGTCTTGTAGATGAGGTGCTCAAGGCCTTCAAGGGAGTTAGCGTAGGCTGTTCGTTCAACAGCATTCCGAGTTGCGCGGTCGGTGTTCACTACCAACAGGCGGTGGGTTTGCTCACGTCTCAGATCCTTATCAGCGCCGGGCACTCCGCGAGCAACTTCCTCTTCTGCCCTCTTGATGCGCTGGTCCGTTTGCATCAGCTCAGCCCGAACGTCCTTCTCATACCCGGCATAACGATCGCTCCACAAGGCGAAGTCTTCTCCGGTGAAGTTGGTTCCTTCACCAGCCGCCTTGTTCCACATCTCCGCCACCCGGTCCATTGGGAGACCTAGAGCACTGGCTTTGGACGCCAGGTTGACAACAACTCCAAGTTCCTCCACCCGCTGGGCGTGGGTCATGCGGTCGGCGTTCTGCTGGGCAACGGATAGTTGTCCGAGTCCAAGCTCCCTGCGAAGATCTAGTGACTCTTCGTCAGTGACAACGCGACGCTCCTCCAACTGCAACCTCTCCCGACTAATGTCCTGGGCTCCACGTGCGATTCCTTCCTGAGCGCGGTGATGTCGCACCATCTCTTCCTGAGCAGCTTCAGCTGTGGTGGCTCCACGCTCCCGAACCGCCAGCTCACCCTCGCCGAGTTCCCTGGTTGTTTCCGCGCGGAACGCAGCGATGTCGGTGTTCATCATGTTGGCGATAGCATTCATGCCGGCGTGCGCTCTTTCCAAGCCAACGCTCTGTTGCTGCGTCGCCTGTTGAGCGATGGTGCCAAGTCCCTTTGTGAGGTATCGGTTGGTGGGGTACTTGGAGATTGAGGCAGCCACAATGTCTTTCTTCTTGTCCAGAAGCTCAACCTGCTTGGCTGTGGCCCCGTACATGGCACCACCGAGATCCTTGGCAGAGACGAACTCACCCTTGCGAATCTTCTCGTTCTCAATCTCCAAGGCTTGACGAGCAATGGCCATCTCGTTGTCGATCGCATCCAGCTGTGGTTGAAGCTCCTCCATCACTGTTGCAAACTCCTGCTGCTGCCTTCGGTTCTCGACAGCCAGGCCAATCTGCTTCCCCATCTTCATGCCTGTTTCCAGGCCTTGGAACATTGCCTCAGTGGGATTGGTCGGCTTTTGGATTGCCATTCAGACGTCTCCTAGAAATCAGTTGTTGCTGCGGTACCCGCCAGCAGTGCCGCACCAGCCACTGCACCCACGCCACCCGCGAATGCACCAGCCACAGTGGCGACCACGCCCACAGCGAGGGAAACCCAATCGGTCTCCTGCGAGGCGTCAAGTTGTCGCTGAGCTGTCTGGGCCTGAACTGCGGTGGCGTAACCAGTGCCGGCGATGCTGGACATCGCGCCAGCCATCTGTCCGCCGAGCGCCATCGCTGACTGTGTAAGCGAGGTGCTGAGTTTGAGGTAGGTCTCATTCACCCAAGGTCGGTTGTTGATCCAGGCGTCGGCAGCGTTCACGGAGTTCAATGCCCACTGCGGAGCGTTCTCTTCGTAGAACTTCCGAGCGTCCCCAATGATGGAAGCCCGCGCCATGCCCATCTGTGCGTTGAGGTTGGCGCGTGCGGTGCCAAATGTCTCAGCCGTTCTAGCAGCAACAGCTGCCTCGGCTCCCGGCATTCGCATCCCGCCGCCGGCTAAACCGAGGTCTCGCTGTTGACGATACGCAGCACGCTCTGAGGTTGCTAGAGTTTGCTGCCCCTTCTCTTCGGCGTAGTCGATCTGTGCGAGCGGAGCTTCGGTGATCGAGCTGATCAGACGCTGGGACTCCTCGCTCTCCGGGTCAAGCAGCTGCTCGCCACGGTACACCAGGCCGCCGACGATCTGGCTCATGGGGCTGGACATCTCGCCCAGCGGGTCCGTGCGCTGCACGCCGGTTCCCTTGAACTTGCCGGTGCCGGGGATCTTCTCGCGGAACTCCGCCATCGG
>JBDGYW010000003.1:0-37550 GCA_039588935.1 Gemmatimonadota bacterium
AGCTGGAGCCGGAAGAGAGAGCGTGCAACGGTCTCTTCCTGGCGTTTCAATACCCTGTCGAGATTCGAGGTATCACTAACGCGTATTTCCTGCGCCATGCGTTGAACGCCCGGCGCAAATGCGAGGGCCTAGAAGAGCTGGATCCCATCGACTTCATGGATGTGTTGGAGAAGAAGCTTGCGACGATCGATTGGGACGAAAGCTTCGTGAACCGTCCCGTGAACGAAGGATTCTCGGGCGGTGAAAAAAAACGCAACGAGATTCTGCAGTTGGCGGTTTTGGAGCCGAAGCTTGCAGTCTTGGATGAACCCGACTCAGGTCTCGACATCGATGCGTTGAAAACCGTTGCGGAGGGTGTGAATAAGCTCCGGCGTCCCGACAACGCCACGCTGCTAATTACTCACTATCAGAGACTGCTCAACTACATCGTACCGGATCGAGTGCACGTTCTGGTGAGCGGCCGTGTGGTGACGTCGGGTGGTAAGGAGCTGGCCCGCGAACTCGAATCCAGGGGATATGATTGGGTCAAGGAACCAGTGGCGGTCAGCTGATGGCGACTGAGAAATCGGGCCAATGCGCGGCCGTGGAACACTATCTGTCAGATTTCACAGCGCTGGCGGAAAACGATAGCTCGGGCTCTCCGGAATGGCTCGGTGAGATTCGTAGGATAGCGATCGACCGGTTTGCTGAGGTTGGGTTTCCCTCCTCCCGTGATGAAAAGTGGCGCTTCACGAACTTCTCGCGCCTTGTCGAGAAGACCTTTGCTGTCGGCAACGGCCAAGCTAGGCAAGCCTCGCCCATGACCTTGGAGGAAGATCCACTCGGGTGGTGGAGCGCCATTCGCGTTGTCTTCGTTGATGGTGAGTTCTCCCCTGAGCTATCGTCACTCGCCGGATTGCCTGGTGGCGCGTTTGTCGGCAATGTCGCTGCTGCCATGAGTAGTGAGCCGGCCTTCCTGGAGCGGAACATTGCTCGGATTGCCGATTCTTCCGATAACCCGTTCACGGCACTCAACACTGCGTTCTTCTCCGAGGGTGGCGTGCTGTATGTGCCTGACGGGGTTAGCGTTGCAGAGCCGATACAGTTCCTGTATTTGGCGAGGAACGTCAGCGGGGAAACGGTTATCCATCCGCGCAACGTTGTCGTGGTTGGTGAGAGCGCTGAAGCTACTATCGTGGAGAGCTATTCCGGATTGGGAGACGAGTGCTCATGGACGAATCCCGTGACCGAGGTCGTGCTGGGTGACGACGCGCACCTCACGGCTCACCGAATTCAGCTTGAGAGTAAGAACACTCTCCACACTGCGACGACGCAATGCCGCCAGGGTCGCGACAGCAGCTTCACGTTTTCGACCGTGGAGTTCGGGGGCTCTCTTTCGCGACACGACATCAACGTACAACTGAACGGAACGGGAGCATCTTGTGCGCTTCACGGGCTCTCGCATTTGAGAGACACGCAACATGTGGATAACCAAACGACCATCGACCATGTAAGACCACACTGCAGCAGCGTAGAGAACTTCAACGGCATCTTTGACGAAGGTTCGCACGGTGTGTTCACGGGACGGGTCCAGGTTCGCCCGGGCGCTCAGCAGACTGATGCGAGGCAGGCCAGCAGGAGTCTGCTGCTCACCGACACGGCCCGCGCCGACGCACAGCCTCAACTCGAGATCTTCGCTGACGATGTGAAATGCACACACGGAGCGACGGTCGGCCCAATCGATGAGGAGGCTCTGTTCTATCTCCGAAGCAAGGGCCTGACAATGGAAGATGCGCGCACGATGCTGACCTACGGCTTCGCTGTCGAGATCATCGACACAATCGCGGTAGCGGGCTTGCGCGAGCAACTCCACGCGTTGCTGGGAGTTCGATTGCAGGGTGAGCCGCGAGACACGCCGGGGGCGATGTGACAGTGACAAATCAGGAAGCAATCCAAGGAAGTGAACGGGAAATGGATGTTGACGCTGTCCGAAAGGACTTCCCGATTCTGAGCGAGATGATCCGTGGCAAGCCACTCGTATATTTGGACAATGCGGCGACCACCCAGAAGCCCCGTCAGGTCATCGATGTTCTGTCGCGTTTTTATGCATCAGAGAACTCCAACATACACAGGGGCGTCTACTACCTCAGCGAGCGTGCAACTGCGGAATACGAAAAAGCGCGAGTTCTCGCACAGAGGTTTCTGAATGCTCCACGAGCTGAGGACATCATCTTCGTCAGAAGTGCCACAGAGGCAATCAACTTGGTTGCATCTAGTTATGGACGCTCTGAAATAGGTGAAGGCGACGAGATCGTGGTTTCGGCCATGGAGCACCACTCCAACATCGTTCCTTGGCAGCTGATCGCCGAGCAAGTTGGCGCAACGTTGCGCGTGATTCCTATGGATCGGACAGGCGCGCTGGTCCAGGAGGAATACGAGCAACTTCTCGGGCCAAAGACGAAAATGGTGTCGTTGGTCCACATATCGAATTCGCTGGGGACTGTGAACCCGGTGAAGGCGATGACGGCGCGTGCACGTGAAGCCGGCATCCCCGTCCTGATCGACGGAGCACAGGCGGCGGTGCACACGCCGATCGATGTGCAAGACATCGGGTGTGACTTCTACGCGGTATCGGGTCACAAGATGCTTGGGCCGACAGGAATAGGTGTGCTGTATGGGCGCTCGCGTCTCCTCGCGTCTATGCCTCCTTATCAGGGTGGAGGTGAGATGATTCGCTCGGTGAGTTTTCACGGTACCAGCTATGCTGATCCACCTGCGAAGTTTGAGGCGGGTACCCCACACATTGCGGGTGCGATTGGGTTGGGTGCAGCGATAGAATATCTGCAAGGTCTTCCCTGGGATGCCGTTCAAAAACACGAAGACTCATTGCTGAACTACGCTCTAGCTCAACTGAGTCAGGTCGAGGGACTGCAGATCATTGGAACATCAGAGGAACGTGCCGCGGCAATCTCGTTTGTTCTCCATGGTGTGCACGCACATGACGTCGGTACGATTGTTGACCAGGATGGAGTTGCGCTCCGAACTGGACACCACTGCACGCAGCCGGTAATGGAGTTCTTTGGCGTACCAGCAACTGCTCGTGCGTCGTTCGCATTCTATAACGCCATCGAAGAGGTGGATCTGCTTGTTGACGCGTTGCACAGGGTAAGGAGAGTATTCGGGTCATGAGCGCACTTACGGAGCTCTACCAACAGGTTATCCTGGACCACAACAGAAAGCCGCGTAACTTCCGAGTCATCGAGGACGCCGATCGAGTTGTCTCAGGCGACAACCCGCTGTGTGGTGACAAGGTTGAAGTGTACGTGAAACTGAACGGCGGTGTGATTGAGGATGTGAGTTTCCAGGGCTCTGGTTGTGCAATCTCGCAGTCGTCAGCATCATTGATGACCACTTCAGTTATTGGCAAGTCGGTCGATGAGGCATTGGTGGTGTTTTCTAGGTTTCACGACATGGTGACTAGCGAGATCGATAGTCCCATCGACAAGGAAGGGCTTGGAAAACTGAGGGCGTTCGGTGGCGTAAGGGAGTTTCCGAGCCGCGTGAAATGCGCAAATCTCTCATGGCACACGCTTCGGGTGGCTCTCGAGTCAGGTGCCGACTCAGTAACCACAGAATGAGAACGTCAGACTGTTGGGGATACGCGACCAGATGGTTGATGAGGCGATGGAGTGAGCGAGAGCGATTTCGAGAGGGTTGCACCGTTAGAGGATTTTTGCGAAGGCGTTCCCGTGAGCCTGCAACTTCGCACTGGAGAGCAGGTTTGCATGGTTCGGGTTCGCGGCGAGATCTTTGGCATCGCGGAAGACTGCCCGCACCGTGAGTTTCCGATGTCCGATGGTGAAATGGTCGACGACTACATAATCGAATGTCCGATGCATGGTAGCCAGTTCGATGTACGAGATGGCAGTGCGGTTGAGCCGCTCGATGAAGAGCCAATTCAAACTTATGAAGTTGGAGTCATAGACGGCTACGTCAGGGTGCGTGCACTTCAAGGCTGAGCACTTTTGTATGCCTAGCCCTGCGAGCACCGACCGGTGCTTGAGGATATCCCAATGACAAATCAGACAATTCTCTTGCTGGACAAGATCACGAAGCGGTATGTGGGGCATACTGCAGTGAACGAGCTGGATCTAAAGGTCCCAAGAGGTGCTGTCTATGGATTGCTCGGGCCTAATGGTGCGGGGAAGACGACTACGATTCGCATGATCATGAACATCATTGTTCCTGACGCCGGATCAGTGGAGTTATTCGGCAGTGCTCAGAGCGGAAGAGAAGTTGCCCACCGCATTGGATATCTGCCCGAAGAGCGCGGGCTGTACAAGAAGATGAAGGTGATCGAGCTACTCGTCTTCCTTGCGCAGATCAAAGGTGTCGGCAAGAACATGGCGAGGCGCAAAGCGCTCGAATGGCTCAACCGACTCGGCCTCAGTGACTGGAGCTTGAAGAAGGTAGACGATCTGTCGAAGGGGATGCAGCAAAAGGTTCAGTTCATATCAACGCTGCTTCACGACCCGGAACTGGTAATCCTGGATGAGCCGTTCGCGGGGCTCGACCCCGTGAACTCACAGGTCTTGAAAGACGTCGTAGTGGATCTGTCCCGCGGTGGCACAACGATCCTGTTTTCAACGCATATCATGGAGCAGGCCGAAAAGCTATGTGACTCGGTCTGTATCATCGCGCGGGGCGACAAAGTGATCGACGGTCCTTTGGCTGAAGTAAAGCGCGAGCATGGTGGGCGTCACGTTGTGGTGGCATTGGAACGCGGAGATGCACCGTCAACGTCACTCTTCGAAGACCAAACACTTGTCTCGAAGGCGGATGATTACGGTCAATATGCCGAGCTGGAGTTGCAGAACGGCGTCGACGCACAAGCGGTATTGTCTCATCTGGTCCGTTCAGGAGCCCGCGTGAAACGATTCGAGATAGCCGAGCCCACTCTCAACAAGATTTTCATCGACTTGGTTGGATCGGGCGCAGCTACAGCTCCGGCGAACGAGGGTTCGTGCAATTCATAAGATCTGGGTGGTGATTCGCCGGGAGTTTTTGACTCGTGTCCGCACGAAGTGGTTCGTCGTTGCGACCGTGTTGGGACCAGTGCTGATGGCGGCCATGATCTTGCTGCCGATGCTGATCGCCACGAGTGGAGGAGGCGAGCGTTCGATTGCGGTGCTCGACACTTCAGGATCGAGCTTCGGGCAACGAATTGCCGAAACGTTGAATGAGCCGATGTTGCCCATAACGGCGACGCGTATCGAGGTTGATGTTGCCGATCTGGAAGTGGCGGCAGAGTCGTTGGCGCGAATCGTGGGTGATACCGAACTCGACGGCTTTCTCATTGTGACCGCAGAGACTGTAAGCGACGGTATCGGGGAGTACAGAGGGGCGAACGCTTCATCGCAGATAGACATGGAAGTGCTTCAACGAGTATTGCGTGAAGCGGTGCTCATCGAACGGCTCAGGTTGGTTGGGGTCGACCCGGGGTTGGTTGCTCGTGCGCAAACACGCCGCGTCGGCCTCAGAACCGTGACGATTCGTGATGGAGAAGCGACGGAGCAATCGGGCGGTGCGACGTTCGCGTTGGCGTACGTGATGTGGTTCTTGCTTTACATGGCGATCTTGCTTTACGGTGTTCAGGTGCTTGGAGCGGTTGTCGAAGAGAAGACGACCCGAATTGTGGAGATTCTGGTTTCTAGCCTGAAGCCGTTTGAATTGCTGGCCGGAAAGGTGATTGGCGTCGGAGCAGTGGGCCTGTTCCAGCTATCTATCTGGGCAGTGGCGGCGCGACTGCTGTTGACCCAGAGGGAGAATCTGTTCGAGTTTGTTGGAATGGAAGCCAATATGGCATCTGCGTTTTCAATGCCAGAAGTTTCGGTGTCAACGATAGTCGTATTTCTGGTGTATTTCGTTCTCGGATTCTTCCTTTACGCCGCTCTGTTTGCTGCAGTCGCGGCGATGTCCAGCACAGAGGCAGAGGCCCGCCAAGCCCAGGCGCCGGTGTCCATGCTATATGCAATCCCGGCGGTTGTGTCAGTCATGGCGATGATGACTGAACCCGACGGCGGTTTGTTCGTTGCGCTAACGATGATTCCTCTGAGTTCACCAATCGCCATGCCGGGCCGTTGGGTCGTTTCAGATGTACCGATCATAGAGTTGCTCAGTTCGGTCTTCTTGCTGATCCTGGCGTTAGGGCTCGTCACGTGGCTTGCCGGACGCATCTTCCGAATCGGAGTGTTGATGCACGGCAAACGGCCCAGCCTTCGAGAGGTATGGCGTTGGATTCGGACTGCGTGACCAGCTATGACCGTTAGGTATGACGTTGTGGTTGTTGGAGGTGGCCACGCCGGAGTGGAGGCGGCAAATGCAGCCGGCCGGCTCGGCGCGAGCGTGCTGTTGTTGACGTCAAATCTCGATACCATCGGTCAGATGTCGTGCAATCCAGCCATTGGGGGAATCGCCAAGGGCACGGTGGTGCGTGAGATCGATGCGATGGGCGGTGTGATGGCGAAAGCGGCTGATCGGGCAACAATTCAGTTTCGAATGCTGAATCGGTCGAAAGGTCCGGCCGTCTGGGCGCCACGCGCTCAGTGTGATCGTGGTCTCTACCGCAGGGCGGTAAGAGCATTGTTGGAGGAACGGGTTTCTCTGGACATTCGACAAGCCAGTGTCGCGACACTGAGTGTTGTTGGGAGTTGTGTTTCCGGCGTCACCACAACCGACGGAGAGCGAATTGAGGGGAGGACAGTCATACTCAGTGCCGGAACGTTCTTACGAGGCAGAATGTTCATTGGGCTGGATACATGCGTTACTGGCGGGCGGGCAGGCGATGCCGCTGCTGTTGAGCTGGCGGAACAGCTAGCGGAACTCGAACTCACCGTAGAACGGTTCAAAACAGGAACGCCACCGAGAATAGACGGAAGAACAGTCGATTATACGAGGCTTGAGGAACAACTTGGTGGGATGCCGTCGTTCAGGTTTGCGCACTACGAGAGGACTGAGCGGCCCCCACAGAAGGCGTGTTGGATAACGTGGGCAGGAAAAGACGTGAAAGCGATCATTGGGGAACACATAGAGGAATCAGCGCTCTACGGAGGCGCGATCGCTGGGAAGGGACCGAGATATTGCCCATCCATTGAGGACAAGATTCTACGTTTTCCAAAGGCGGATAGGCACCAAGTGTTCCTTGAGCCGGAGGGCCTGGAAACAACGGAGCTGTACGTCAACGGGTTATCGACATCACTACCTGCGGAAGTGCAACTGCAATTCTTACAGGCAGTCCCGGGCCTAGAGCAGGCAAAGATGACTCGCTGCGGATACGCAATAGAATACGACTACTATCCGCCGGAGCAACTCCAACCTAGCCTTGAGCTGAAGGCGATCGAGGGTCTCTTTTTCGCAGGCCAAGTGAACGGCACGACCGGCTATGAAGAGGCAGGCGGACAGGGGGCGATCGCTGGTATTAACGCGGTGCACAAGGTGCGTGACGAGGAACCCGTGGTATTGAACAGGCAAGATGCGTACGTAGGTGTTCTGGTCGATGATTTGGTCACGCGCGGTGTCGATGAGCCGTATAGACTCTTTACGTCGCGGGCGGAATATCGGTTGTTGCTGCGCCAAGACAATGCACTCAGAAGACTGGGGAAGCTTGCGGTGACTCTGGGGATGCTCACGGAGATTGAGCGTGAGATACTTGAGCGAAGATTGGTGGAGGAGGAACGCTTAGAACAACTTGCGAAAGAGACGGTCGCGAAACCTGCGATGGTCAGCAGAGTGTTGAGGGAGGTGGGGGAACTCGATCTTTCCGAGCCGCAACAAGTGTCAGCGTTGGTGCGACGGCCGGCGCTGAGTCTGAAGAACCTGTTGACCGCGGTGCTGGATGAAGTACCAGACGTACAAGATGACGCGTGGACTTCTGCAGAAATCGAGCTGAAATACACGGGATATTTGGAAAGGGAACGACACACAGTCAAGAGGCTGAAAGAGATGGCGGAATTCAAGCTGCCGGAGGGGTTGGACTACCTGGGCGTGATGAGTATCAGCACTGAGGCAAGGGAGAAGTTGAATGTGATCCGTCCAGAATCCCTCGCGCAGGCTGGCAGAATTCCGGGTGTGTCACCTAGTGACTTGCAGAATCTCGTGGTGGAGGTGCTGAGAATCCAAGCCGGCGCCTCCTGACGGAACCTGTTCCACGTGGAACAGTAGACCCTTTCGAGTGAGTGTTCCGGCGGATTCGTTCCACTTCCGTTCTTTACGCTCCACCCCAACAGAGATATATTCCCGCTCTTGCTCACGGCAAAGGCGAAGAGGTGGCCGTGTCGGCTAACTCGTTGTCGCATAAGGACTTACTGGAATGTCAAGGGTAGTGGCAATTGCCAATCAGAAGGGTGGTGTTGGGAAAACCACCACCGCGGTTAACCTCGCAGCCTCTCTGGCGGCCGCTGAGTGGCCAACGCTGTTGATCGATGCCGATCCTCAGGGCAATGCCACGAGCGGTGTTGGATTGGATAAGGAGGGTCTCGACCTCTCGTTGTACGATGTCCTTCTCAACGACGAGCCACTCTCAGAGGTGATACACGCCGCCGTGAACCTCCCAATGCTGGACGTTGTGCCCGCCACACAAGATCTGGTGGGTGCCGAGTTAGAGTTGGTGAACAGGGGCGATCGCGAGTCGGTGATGAACCGCGCTCTCATAGCGGCGAGACAACAGTACAAATACGTACTGATAGACTGCCCGCCATCGCTTGGCCTGCTGACGCTCAACATGCTCACCGCAGCCGATTCGGTACTTATTCCAATACAGTGTGAATACTATGCGCTCGAAGGCCTTTCTCAGCTATTGAATGCTGTAAGGCTGGTGCAGCAAAACTTCAATTCTGAGCTAGCAATTGAGGGCGTCTTACTCACGATGTACGATGCACGCCTCAACCTCTCCAAGCAGGTGGATGTCGAGGCTAGAGAATACTTCGGCAACAAGGTCTATCGAAACGCCATACCGCGGAACGTGCGTCTTGCTGAAGCTCCATCGTTCGGAAAGCCGATCATACTCTACGATGTTCGGTCGGTAGGTGCGAAGAGCTATCTAGCACTCGCACAGGAGATGAACAAACGTTCGGATGCGTTGCAACGGAACAACCGATGACTGTGTCAAAGAAGCGCAGGCTCGGACGCGGCCTTGAAGCTCTACTAGGACCAACCACTGTACCTGAGGCGCGCAGCGCGGGCACGCTGAGGCAGATACAAGTCTCCGCAATTCAACCAAATCCATATCAGCCGCGACGCACGTTCAATCAGGCGGCGATTGACGAGCTGGCGAACTCAATGGCTGCCTCTGGTCTCCTGCAGCCGGTTGTGTTGCGTCCCATCGAAGCTGGCGAATATCAGCTGATTGCTGGAGAGCGCCGTTGGCGCGCGGCAGTGCAACTCGAATGGAAGGAAATCGGCGCTGTTCTGCGTGACGTAGATGATCGGACACTTCTTACCCTTGCGCTGGTCGAGAACCTGCAGCGGGACGCGCTATCCGCTATCGACGAGGCTACCGGCTACAAACGCCTCGTAGACGACTACCAACTATCGCATGGTGAGATCGCCGATCTAGTCGGAAAGAACCGCTCTACGATAGCAAACTCGCTTCGTCTCTTGAATCTGCCTGTGAGTGTCCAGGAGATGGTCCAAAGCGGCGATCTTCAGATGGGCCATGCGAGGGCGCTACTCCAGATTACCGACCCGAAAGAGATCGAGCGGATCGCCCGTATGGTTGTGAGGCTGGGCCTTTCTGTACGCGAGACTGAACTGAACGCACGAGGTTCGCGAACGGCCCGACGGAAGACTCGAACTTGCCGCCAGCACGGAACGGGCCAATCGTCAACTGAGACTAAGCGAGTCGAGGATGTCCTGCGTTCATACTTGAAGACAGATGTGACCGTTACTCAGGCCGATTCAGGCAAGGGCCGCTTAGCAATCGACTTCTATTCCAACGACGACCTGGCGCGGGTATTGGAACTCGTGTTGGGCCAACCATTCGACGGATGACAGCCGACGAGCGGCGAGTAACCATCATACTGCACACCGACGGTGTCGTCGAATCACGGTCGATTCGGATGCCGCTACCACTGTTCCGCTTCCTGACAATAGCTGCGATCGTGATCTTCGGGTTGATCTGCCTCGCTGCGGTCCTATATGCCCCCATCGTGCGCGCGGCGTCTCAAGTGCCTGGTTTGACGCGAGAAGTTGAGCGACTCTCAGCTGAAAATCAGCAGGTTCACCAACTCGCCAGCCGTCTCGTACATGTCGAAGATCGCTACATGCAAGTTCGGGAGATGTTAGGGGCGGACATCATACCAGAACTTCAGAACCCAGATAGCATTCTCCCAACCGCGGCCCCGATCTTCGCTCGGTACCCGGAAATGACACCTTGTTATGAGACCGGAACATCGCGACCACGCCACTGGCCTCTCGGCGGACCCGGCCTGATCACGCGGGGCCCTGTGGGAGTGGGATCTTCGACAGAGGTACACGCCGGTCTTGATGTTGCCGTTGCGCAGGGTACGACGGTGTTAGCGTCGGGAGGCGGACGCGTAATTGAGGCTGGGTACGATACCGAATACGGCTTCTTTGTGCGGATCCGTCACGGGGACGGTTACGTGACCATGTACGGACACATGTCGCGTCTCCTAGTTGTCGAAAACGAAGTTGTGGATGCCGGTCAAGTGATTGGCCTGTCCGGGTCAACTGGTCGATCGTCTGCACCACACCTACATTTTGAGATCTTCTTACACGGGGAGTCCATCGACCCCACCCCGTTGATCAGCGAGGAATGCAGCGATGGCAATATTCTCATCCAAGGAGGGTGATGGAATGTCAGACAAACAGGGTCGCGCGCCGGTCCGCGATGGCGTTCTTTCCATCATCGCCGCGGATCTAAAGGTCGTAGGTGAACTCACCACCGACGGGGTGGTCAAGGTCGATGGTCTTGTGGAAGGAAACATTCGAGCTCAGAAGCAGGTCTTGTTGTCGAAGGAAGGAACGGTCAAGGGCGATGTCCATTCAAATGAGGTCATTGTTGGTGGCCGCGTCGAAGGAAGCGTCAACGCAAGTGGACGCGTTGAGGTGCAATCGTCCGCGACGGTAGAGGGTGACATCATTACCAAACGCATCCTTGTACACGAGGGTGGAGAGGTGAACGGTAACCTACGGATGGGCGATTCCCTATCTGCAAATGGGACTCTGAAGCCGGTTGCAGAAGCTGAGAGTAACTCACGTGTTCCACGTGACACAACACCAGCGGCGAGCTAGTGGTCAGAGATTTCCACATATTCATGTGAATTCAGCGCACGTCGCCGCAATGCGTTTAAACACTGTCACTTGCGTGCTGTCCGAGGCAACTCGAATTCAGCTTCACTGTCGCATCGATGTGGCCATGCTGTCGTGTTGCTGGCGTTATCGCGCGTTGCGTCCCTCGAGCTGGAATCCGCCTCCCCACTCGACCTAGCTGCCATGGCAACCCACGTACAGGATATCCAAACCTATCTGGACAGGTACCTTCGGGTCGCCGAGGTGGGTGACGCCGCCGAGGCGCTCAACGGGTTGCAGTTTGACCACGAGGGCCAAATCACCCGGCTCGCGGCTGCAGTAGATGCTTGTCAGGCAACCATCAACGCGGCCGCCGGTGCGGGAGCGGAGTTCCTGTTGGTGCACCATGGCTTGTTTTGGGCTGGGCTCGAGCCCCTGACAGGTCGCCACGGCCGCAGGATTCGACGGCTCGTGGAAGCGGGCATCGCCCTTTACTCGGCTCACATGCCCTTGGACCTGCACCCAGAGGTCGGCAACAACGCTGTGCTCGCGAATGAGTTGGGCCTGGATGGCCGCGACTGGTTTGGGGATTACAAAGGCGAACGACTCGGAGTTGCCGGCAGTCTCTCTATCTCTTTCCTGGAACTTGTGACAAGGGTTGGCCACGTCGTCGGTGGAACGCCACGCGTGCTCGCATATGGTCCAAAGACAGTCTCTCGCGTCGGCATCATCTCTGGGGGTGGCGGTGATATGATCGCACAGGCCCGTGACGCGGGCGTCGACACATATATCACTGGAGAGGGGAAACACCACAGCTACTTCGATGCCGAAGAGTGGGGTTTAAATGTGATCTACGCCGGCCATTACGCTACAGAAACATTAGGTGTCAAAGCGTTGGCCGCTCACATCGCCGAGGAGTTCGACCTTCCATGGGATTTCATCGACCACCCGACCGGTATGTGAACGGGACTACTACGGGCTCGTCTTCACATTTTTTAGCGCAATCCGCGCATTGCGCTGCAGGCCCTCGATCCCGGGACGGGCCAGCGGCGTCTTACCGAAGCGTCTGTGATACTGCTCTGGACTCACCTCAATCAGCCTGACCAGGGCTTCTTCGGAACGACCGGCGTCGAGCTGGAGCAACGAATCGTTTGCCGGCTTGCCATACTTCACGTTCCAGGGACATACGTCCTGGCAAACGTCACAGCCCAATATCCAATCTCCCATGCGGCGTTGCAGCTCAACCGCAATCTCCCCGCGAAACTCGATCGTTAGGTATGAAATGCAAAGTCGACTGTCGACCATGCGATCGGTTTGAATCGCTCGAGTGGGGCATTCGTCGATGCATCGCCGACAGGAGCCACATCGATCCTCGCCGTATGGCTCATCCACCGCCAGGTCCAGGTTGGTTAGCACCGACGCCAAAAAGAGATGCGATCCGAGCTTGGGGTGAATCAGCATGGTGTTGCGTCCGATCCACCCGAGACCTGCGCGCTGCGCCAGTTCCCTCTCCGGCACGGGGCCGGCGTCCACGTACGCTCGCGCAATCGTTGCGCTGCCTCCTAGTGACCCAACATGATCAACCAGTTGTTGCAGTGGCGCTCTAAGCGTCTCGTGGTAATCAGGTCCTCTCGCGTACTTGGCTATCCGGCCCGTGCCCGCACTCCTAGGGGGATCGACGCTAAAATGGTTCTTCATAACCAAAACTGCGCGATTGGCTCCCGGGAGAATCTTGGAAGGCTCGACTCTGCGTGCTGCTTGCCGATGCATGTACGTCATCGTTCCTGCCATACCGGACAAGAGCCATTGCGTGAGGTGGTCCTCGTGTGCGTTTCTGCTCAGGTCGGCAATCCCAACGGCACTGAAGTCGAGATCCAGAGCCCGTTCCTTAACGGACATGGCCCGATCGTGTGAGTTCACGCTCGTGATTCCTCGATTCTCGCGCAACCTTTCCTCGCGAAGTGGAACATGCAGCCGGAGCGACGTCGGTGGCAAGCAACTCACCCTAGCCGTCCCAGCCACTTATATTGGCCTCATGAATAATGGGATCGGTTTGAACTTCCACCCGCTCGCTCACTATCGTCCTGAGTTTCCAATCTTCGCGGACAAAATCTATCTGAATTCGTGCTCGTTGGGCGCGTTGTCGATTCGGGCGGAGAAACGGGTCAGCGAATTCCTCGAGACCTGGCACGCTCGTGGAGCGTCGGCTTGGTACGATGACTGGTGGCAGTGCCTCGCAGACCTTCGTTTCGGTTATGGTGACGTGGTTGGCGCAACCGCCTCGGAGATCGCATTGCACGCATCGATATCGACAGCAACCGCCGTCGTGGCAGGGACCCTCGATCACACCAAGCGACCAAGAGTTGTTACCACAGACCTCGACTTCCCGACAGTCGCTTACCAATGGCTCGCCAAGCAATCTGGCGGCGTGGAGGTCGTCGTCGTCGAGAGTCCGGACGGCATCGCTGTACCGGTTGAATCAATTGCCGCAGCGATTGATGAAAAGACAGCGCTGGTTGCGACATCCCATGTATTCTTCACCACAGGTGCCATTCAGGACATCAAAGCTATCGCCGAAGTTGCTCATGCAAAGGGAGCCTTGTGCCTCATTGACGCTTACCAGAGCGTAGGACAGTTGCCGATTGATGTACATGATACTGGTGTCGACTTCCTCTGTGCGGGCGGTCTCAAGTGGCTGCTCGGTGGCCCGGGCATCGTTTTTCTCTATGTTCGCGAAGATCTGGCAAAACGGCTACATCCAACAACCACTGGTTGGTTTGCGCATGAACGCCAGTTCGAATTCGATCCACATGCCATCTCGTGGCACGATGATGCTCGACGATTCGAACAAGGCACTCCGTCACTAGCCGCCGTCGCCACACAGCTAGGTGGCCTGGAGATCATTCGCGAGATCGGGGTTCCGGCGATTCGTGAAGTCACACGCAGCTTGACAGACAATCTGGTGGAACGCGCAAGCGCAGCTGGCCTGGCGCCGAAGGTTTGTGGTGATTCGGAGGGGCGCGCGGCGATTGTCATGGTCCCGGCAGAAGATCCGCACGATTCGGTGAAGCGCTTGGCGGACGAAAGAATCATCGTTGATGCTCGACCGGGCCACGTGCGCCTTTCACCGTATTTCTACAACATCGAGGACGACCATGTCGCAGCAATCTCAATCCTCTCAGACTGAAGCGGACCAATCATCTGACGTAACACGAGTGACCGCCGACGAACAGCTGCTCCAGGTCCCGCCTCTGTCCGAGCGCCGCAGCTTTGTGGATTCGGACCCGTGGCGGGTCCTCAGGATCCTTGGTGAGTTCGTGGCTGGCTTCGAGGAACTCGCCGACGTCCGGCGTGCGGTCAGTTTCTTCGGCTCTGCGAGAACTGATCCGTCCGATGCGATGTATCAGTTGACAGTCGACACGGCGCGTTTGCTCGGCCGCAATGGGTTTGCGATCATCACCGGTTCCGGGGGCGGCATAATGGAAGCCGCTAACAAGGGTGCCCGCGAAGCAGGAGCACCATCCATCGGCCTGAATATCGAGTTGCCCTTCGAGCAGGTCACGAACCCGTATGTCGATCGTACAGTCGACTTCCGTTACTTCTTCGTGCGCAAAACGCTGTTGGTGAAGTACTCATCTGCATTCATCTTCCCACCGGGCGGCTTCGGGACTCTGGATGAGTTGAGCGAAGTGCTCACCCTGAAGCAGACGCGAAAGATCGGCGATATGCCAATCGTGCTCATGGGAAAAGAGTATTGGCGTGGCATGCTCGAATGGCTATCCGGGTACGTGGCCGGTCAGGGGAAGATCAGCCCGGAGGATTTGGACCTGTTCGAGGTCACGGACGATCCGGAACGAGTGCTGGACATCGTCGTGGCATGGTGGCGGGAGCACGAATTGATCAACAGGGCCACAGCCAATCCCTAGACTGATGAGTTGCCCGTCTAACGACACGAACCAATACCTACGCGGAAGTGAAATCGCGCCTACCCCAATTGGTAGCGGCGTTCGCATCACCGACCTGATTGACAATGTGTTCAACGCGTACAACGCCGGTAGGCTCCGAGAAGCGTGTCACCTTTACGCCGGAAGGATGTTGTCGGGAGACGCCACAGTCGGAATGAGCCTGGCAGGAGCGCTGACACCAGCGGGCCTCGGAATGTCAGCGATAGTGCCTCTGATTCAAGCTGGGTTCGTCGACTGGATTGTGTCGACAGGAGCGAACCTTTATCACGATGCGCACTTCGCACTCGGGTTGTCGTTGCACCGGGGCTCTCCGTACTTCGATGACATTGATTTGCGTGAGCAGGGAGTTGTGCGAATTTACGATGTCGTATTCGACTACAATGTGCTCCTGCGTACCGATCAATTCATTCGCGAGGTCTCAGCGAGGCAGGAATTCCAACGCAGCCTGAGCACAGCCGAATATCACCATTTACTGGGTGGGTATCTGCTGGAACGTGAACGCAATCTCGGGTTGCAGCACAGATCGATGCTGGCGGTTGCCCACGAGTATGAAGTCCCTGTCTACACTTCCTCCCCTGGTGATTCCTCCATAGGCATGAACGTCGCGGAGCTGGCATTGAACGACCAGTCGATTCGCTTCGATGTTTCGGCGGACGTCAACGAGACAGCTGCGATAGTGCTCGACGCAAAGCGCAACACCGGCGGGAGCGGGGTGCTCATGATTGGTGGCGGCAGTCCGAAGAACTTCGTGCTGCAGACCGAGCCCCAGATTCAAGAGGTCCTAGGTATCGATGAGATGGGGCACGATTTCTTCTTGCAGCTCACTGATGCCCGTATCGATACCGGCGGGCTTTCGGGGGCAACACCGAGTGAAGCCGTCAGTTGGGGCAAAGTCGATCCGGACCAACTGACAAACGCCGTTGTGTGTTACGTGGACAGCACAATCGGACTGCCGCTGCTCACTGCGTATGTGCTGGCCAAACGCGAGCAACGTACCCACAAGCGCTTATACGCTCGCCGCACGGAGTTGCTTGAAAGGCTGAAGACTGAACACCAACGAGTTCGGGCTAGTCGAGCTTCCCAACCGAACGCGGTGCACCAGCCGACCGAACCGGAATGAACTCTGTGAACACCCTGAATCGGGTTGCGATCGTTGCGGGGTGTCGCACACCGTTCTCCAAGGCCGGTACGTCACTCAGGTACAAGTCAGCCGTAGATCTTGCCCGTCACGCAGTGGTAGAGTTGGTTCATAGGGCAAACCTCGACGCTCACCGAGTAAACGAGATGTACTTCGGACAGGTATTGGCGAGCCCGCTCTCGCCAAATCTTGCTCGCGAGGTAAGCCTGCTACCTCAGTTTCCAAAAAACGTGCCTGCTGCGTCAGTCAACCGTGCTTGCGCCTCAGCCAACCAAGCAGTCGTGCTTGGGCACGATCAGATTGCAATGGGGCATGCGGACGTTGTGGTCGCAGGGGGGGCGGAGAGTCTTTCGAATATTCCCTTGCTGCACTCAAAGGCGCTTTCTCATACCCTCGTACAGTTGAGCCGTACGAACTCACTGACAGCGCGCGCGAGGCTTCTGGGTTCGGTGCAACCAAAGCATCTGCTGCCGAGCACGCCTGCCATCGTGGAACCGTCCACCGGCGAGGCGATGGGGCAGGCAGCTGAGAAGATGGCGAAGATCAACGGGATCAGTAGAGAAGATCAGGATCGCTTTGCGCTGCGCAGTCATCGGCTCGCCAATGCCGCAACGAGGGACGGGCGCCTGACCGCTGAGATTGCACCGGTTCTCGATACAGGTGCAGAAGGTCCGGTTCTGACAGACAACGGGATTCGATCAGACACCAGCCTCGAGCAACTGGCAAACCTATCACCCGCCTTCGATGACAAACACGGAACAGTGACTGCAGGAACGTCTTCGTCGCTGACTGACGGCGCTGTTGCTCTCTTGCTTATGAACGAAGAGGCTGCCGGGACCCTCGGATACAGTCCGCTCGCTTTCATACGGTCATATGCCTTCGCCGCACTCGATCCTGGCGATCAACTCCTCATGGGACCTGCATTTGCCATTCCGAAAGCGCTCGCCAGAGCAGGCATCGTTTGGAACGATCTCGGACTGGTGGAAATGCACGAGGCGTTCGCGGCACAGGTGCTCTCCAACCTCAAAGCCATAGAGTCAACGAACTGGGCGGCAACACATCTAGGACGTAGTGCACCTGTCGGTGAGGTTAACTGGGATACCTTCAATGAGGTCGGCGGCTCGATCGCCCTAGGGCATCCCTTCGGAGCCACAGGTGGCAGAATCACGCTCACGCTGGCGAATGAGATGGTAAGGCTAGACGTCGAGTTCGGGCTCCTGTCGGTGTGCGCGCAGGGCGGAATGGGCTTCGCGATGGTGTTGGAGCGCCGATAGCGTGGGTGCGTTCACCAAGCGGGTATCAGGCGGCGTTGCATGGCTGGAGTTGAACGTCGCCGCTGAATCGGTCAACAAGATCACGCGAGCCGTTAGAGGAGAATTCAGGGAACACCTGGAATCCTTGTGCGTCGACGAGGAAATCCAAGCGGCGATCCTGATCTCCCGGAAGACGGATCACTTTATCGCTGGTGCCGATGTAGACGAATTCGCCGGACTCAGGACAAGGGCCGAGGCCATCGATCTCGTGCGAGATGGCCAGGCTCTGGTAAACAGGCTAGAGACCATTGGGAAACCAATCGTGGCTGCAATACACGGAGCATGTGTCGGGGGTGGTCTCGAGGCTGCTCTCGCCTGCACGTATCGTATTGTCACCAAACACCCCAAAACTGTCCTAAGCCTGCCTGAGATCCGCCTTGGCATCATTCCGGCCGCAGGGGGATGCCAGAGACTCCCGCGTTTGATTGGTCTTCGAAACGCGTTGGACATGATTCTCACGGGTCGATCGCTTTCGGCGCAGCAGGCGTTTCAAAAGGGATTGGCAGATGAGCTGGTCCACCCGTCGATTCTGGATTCTGCGGCGTTGAAAGCTGCCCGGCGCTTGGTGACCGGTTGGCGACCGAAACGACAAAGAGGTGGAATAGCGAGACTTGCGACAGATCGGAATCAGCTGGCACGCAAAACGATCTTCGCGAAGGCACGCAAGACAATGCTTGCCAAGACCGGCGGCCACTATCCAGCCCCACTCGCAGCACTCGATGCGGTGAGACACGGTCTGCAGTATGGGCTTGACGCTGGTTTGGAACACGAAGCGGCGCACTTCTCAGAGTTGGCGATAGGTGACGTGTCAAGGACACTGGTGCAGCTCTTCTTCGCGGGAACGGCGCTAAAGAAAGACTACGGTTCTGCCACCAGTAGTTTACCGCAACAGCAGATCTCAAACATCGCAATCGTAGGATCGGGTCTGATGGGTGCTGCGATTGCCGGTGTTGCTGTCGCCAGTGCCGCAGTGGACGTGCGTCTGCGGGACAAAGACCTCAATCGAGTCGTGAAAGGCCTCGATGGTGCTCGCGATGTTGTGCGGAACCAGAGACTTGAAAGCCGTATTGACGGACTCGAGCAGCGGCGTCTCGAGTTACTTCTCTCAGGTGGTGTCGACTGGGCGGGTTTTGGCCGTGCCGATCTCGTCATCGAGGCCGTTTCAGAAGATCCCGATGTGAAGTGCCGCGTGGTTGCCGATGTAGAGTCGCATGTCGGATCCGAGTGTATCATCGCGTCGAACAGCAGCACTATCCCGATATCGCAGCTGGCCAAGTCGGCGCTGCAGCCTCAGCGTATCATCGGAATGCACTTCTTCTCGCCTGTGACAAAGACACCGTTGGTTGAAGTGGTGGCTCACCAGCAGACAGCGTCTTGGGTTGTCTCGATGGTGGCGTCATTCGGACGGGCCATGAACAAGACTGTTATCGTTGTGAAGGATAGCCCCGGGTTCTGGGTGAACCGGATCTTGGCACCGTACCTTCATGAAACATGGATGCTGCTGGAGGAGGGCGTGGATGCCGAAGCACTGGACTCGGAGATGACGGAGTTCGGTTTCCCGGTAGGACCCGTTACTTTGCTCGACGAAGTCGGGCTTGATGTGGTCCACGAATTGCTCCAAGCCTTGTCCACGGTATTCGGTGAACGCATGAAACCAAAGGAAGGGCTCGTGCGCATGGTCGACGAAGGACGGCTTGGGCGCAAGGCTGGGCGTGGGTTGTTTCGATATCGCCGGGGGAAGAAGCGCCGGGTCGATGACAGTGCATACGAACTGATTGGCACGATGGCTGCCGCGCCATCTCCAGCTGGCGAAAACGCGAGGCGGCTTGTGTACTCGATGTTGAACGAAGCGGCGCGTGCCCTGGAAGAAGGAGTGGTGGACTCCCCGAGGGACGGAGATATTGGTGCCGTATATGGCACCGGATTTCCTCCGTTTAGAGGAGGGCCCCTTCGCCATATGGATCATATCGGTACTGCAAGTGTGTTTGCGACTTTGGTGGAACTGGAGGAGAGACACGGAGATCGTTTCACTCCTGCGCAAAGCATAGCGCAAATGGCTGAGCGAAACGAAAAGTTCTACACACCATTCATCAACGGAACAATGAAGTCCTATGCCCCCTAACCTCTTCTTATGGCTGAGCGAACAACGCCGCGTCTTTGATTTTGTGAAAAGCAACAGTCTCGCCAGGAAGCTGGCTTCTCGGTTCGTCGCCGGCGAGACGATCAGTTCTGCTGTTGAGGCAGCAAAGGTCCTCAACGAAGACGGGACCATGGTTAGTCTGGATCTTCTCGGAGAGAGCGTTGCATCTCGGGAAGAAACTGCTGACGCACGGGACGAAGTCCTGCAGATCCTTGACGCGATTTCCGAAACACGAATCGACGGCCATGTATCAGTGAAGCTCACTCAGCTCGGTCTCGACATCGACAGACGTGTGTGTATCGAGAACATGAGCCAAATACTCACACGCGCCAAAGAACTCGACATCTTCGTCCGCATCGACATGGAGAGTACGGAATACACAGAGCGCACACTCGACATCTTTGAAGAACTGCATGACACATTTGGGAACCTGACTGGTGTCGTAATTCAGAGCTATCTGCGCCGTTCGGCGGACGACATTGAAAACCTCGTCAAGCGTGGCGCGCGTGTCCGTCTCTGCAAAGGCGCCTACGCAGAACCGCCGGAGTTGGCTTTCCAGGACATGAAGAATGTCCGCTCTTCATTTATCGATCTGATGAAGCGTCTTCTCGATGTTGGGACCTATCCCGGAATCGCGACGCACGATGATGAACTCGTCGAGCAAGCCGTCCAGCATGTAAAGGAGAACAATATTCCGTCGGAGCGTTTCGAGTTTCAGATGCTATACGGGGTTCGGCGAGATCTCCAAAAGAAGCTCCGCGCTCAGGGGTTCAACGTGCGTATCTATATACCATTCGGCAGCAACTGGTATCCCTACTTGATGCGGCGAATGGCTGAGCGTTCGAGCAATGTGGGGTTCATGGTGAAGAGCCTCCTTAGGGAAACGTTCGCGCGCAAATGACAAACGACGAGACGCTGGGTGGATATGTAAATGCACATCGGTGTCCCCCGGCGTTTTTGGGCCCCGATGGCGTCTCATACTCCGCCGAGGTCTATGTCGGTGAGGATTCGCAGGTAAATGGACGCTTCGGTGCTGCGGTCCTGTTCGTCCGATGGTCAGCGGCGGATACTCAACCCGACGGTCATTTGGAGACAGGCTACTTGAGTCACGGGGAAACGCCGGAAATGGCCAAGGCCACCGTGGAGGGGCTAACGCTCATCGAGGTCAAGCAACACCTCGACCGTTTGGTTGAGGAAACGAAAGGGCGTCCCGACTGGTAACGACTTCGCTTGGGTTGGTGATGTCCAAGACCGGCGGCATCTACAAGGTCCTTGTCGACCAAGAGGTTCTCGAAGCGACGCTACGCGGTCGGTTCAAGCAGCAGGACAGAACGCGCATCTTGATTGGTGACCGCGTTGTTCTGTCGATGCACGCGGACGGCAGTAGGACAATCGAGGAGATATCGGAGAGAAAGACAATACTCCGCCGTCGGTCTCCGGGGAAGGCGACTGGTGAGAGAGATGTCGCTGCCAACGTCGACCAGGTAGTGGTAGTTGGAGCAGCGCGCAGGCCCGATTGGAGTCCACATCTCATCGACCGCTTCGTAGCCGTCGCTGAAGCGAACGCGCTAGAGACACTTGTAGTCGTGAACAAATGTGATCTTGTTGACGACGCTGATCCGCTGGCCCGACCCTACTTGGCTGCTCACTATCCGGTGATCTTCACAAGCGTCCCGCAACGGCTAGGCCTGGAAGCACTTCGAGCACGCCTAGAGTCACGCGTATCACTGCTCAGTGGCCCAACTGGCGTGGGAAAGTCCAGCCTTCTGAACGCGCTCCAGCCAGGCTTGCGATTGCGAACCGCTCAAGTCAGCGCAAGGTCTGGTGCGGGACGACATACGACTGTGGCCGCAGAGATGCACATGTTTGGCGATGCCGGCTTTGTTGTAGACACGCCGGGTTTACGCGATGTCGGCTTGTGGGGACTCGATCCCGATGAGGTGGCGACCGCATTCCCCGAGTTCCAATCACTTGCAGTAGGCTGTCGGTTTGACAACTGCCAGCATTTGGAGGAGCCAGGGTGTGTTGTCTTGAGGGCCGTTGAGGAAGGCGAACTGGCCAGGTCTCGGCATGAATCGTATAGGCAGTTGCTAGATGAGGCGTATCATGCTGCGCGACCGTGGCCTCATTGATCGTTGTCTGTCTGCTCTACAGCCCGTCGCAACCGTGGCCATGCATGTTTCGCGAGGCGTAGGAAGTCTGTTCTCTCGTCAGGATTCTCTTTGAGCCAGTCCCAAGCCGCCCTGCAACCCTTTCGAGTATTGCAGCGAACGCAAGCTGTCACGAGATTCCCTGATGAGTGATCACCCTTCTTCACCAACGGCTGAACGTGGTCGAGTGTCAATTGATCGACGGTGAACACATCTGCACAATACACGCAGCGATAAGAATCTCGGCGGAAGATTGCCGTGCGCCTGTTTTCGCCCATGTCTGAGTCTGTCATGTTTCCCGGAGAGTCCACATGAGTACCATGCGTTCGAGAGATCGAATAGTAGCCAACCTGGAGTCGATCTATCGGGAGGCGTACGAGCGTGCAAAGGAAACCGACGACAAAGATCGCATGATGGATCTTGATGCGTCCTTCCAGCGTGAGCAGCTCATATTGGAAGTACTCCTCGATGTTCGCGATGCGTTAGGGGCAATAGGGGAAAAGCCGGCGGCAGAGTCGGCTCTGCAAAAGATCAACACCCTCCGCAAAATCGCCAAGTTCACGAAATGACTGAGCAGTTGGTAAAATGCTGTGGGATGTGCGGGGCAGAAGGTGGTGAAAACTAGATGTGAATGGTGGCAACTCACGGTGACGGCGTGCGTGGCAATGGAACTGTTAGCTTGGGCGAACCTCTTTTCCTAGGGCCTCTCTGATCTCTCCGGCGGCATCTATCGCGACTTCGACGTCCAGGCGAAGCGCGCGTGCTTGTTGTGTGGCTGACGTGAGATCTGAGATCACAGCCTCGACACCTGCGGAACGTAGTCGAAGCAGGTCAAACCGAACGTTCTGGATTGCAAGCAGGCAAGATTCGAACTGCGATTCCACCGTTTCGCGCCTGTCCTTCAGTTCCACCAGAGAATCCCGCTGTCTCTGCAACAACTCGATTCGCCGATCGTCTTCATCAGACTCAGCGTCGCCAGAGCCTTCCTTGAGAGCAGCGATTCGTGAATCCAACTCCTCCACCGTTTCTACACCCAAGCCGTCCTCCATGCCATTCAGAGCTCTGCCCAGGTCCATTGCCCGTTCCATCAAGGACTCTACAGTTTGAACCACGTCGGGCAACAGCTGTTTGTCAGACTCTGGTAGCCTCTGAACGGTCTGGAGGATCGCAGCTTGATCCTTCCGCATCTGTTCAATCTGTTCGGCGTACTTCCCGAACTCCTGAGCTTTGGCCCGGGGCATCGGTGCAGGTAGCTGTGCGAGGGGTCCACCCTGTGCTTGGGACGCGGCAAGAAGCGAGTCTTTTGCCGGCGGAGGGCTCAACACGTCGCGCATGCTGTAGCCTTCCGCCCAGAGTTTACCATATTGCGATGCCAAGCCGATTCCCCACGCGACTGCCGGGATCATGAACCAGGGGTTCTCGATGCCGGTCGTCACGACATTGAGAAGCAGTAGACCACCGTTCACCGACACGTATGAAGCGAAATTGGACCTAAACTTGCGAACGAGACCGGTCTCTCCAACGGCTGCTTCCTCGTCCTTCCTGGCCGGAGTGCGGCTACGGTCGCGATGACGGACTGGCGGTTTAGGACGTCGATGATCGGATCTGCCATGTTCGGGCCTTCTCTGTCGTTCATCCCACCATTCGCCCCAATCCCTTGGACGCTCGCGTGAACGATCCGGGGACTGTCGCTGCGGGCTCTTGGTGCCCGTTGGACGCCGGGACGCCGAAGGGCGAGGACGATAAGGTCCAGCTGTGCGGCTTTCGAGAGCACGGCGCAAAGCATCAGCCGTTGGCCAGCGGCTCTCGGGATCTTTCTCCAAGCACCGCATGACCGTCATGGCGAGTTCGTCTGGGATCTCAGATCTGATTCGCATCAGATCGGGGGGCGGTTCCGTTATCTGCTTCATCAAAAGGCCAGGTACCGTCGGAGCGCGAAACGGTGGTTTACCGGACAACATCTCGAACGCAACGATCCCAAGCGCATAGAGATCACTGCGAGCGTCGATGTCACTCTCACCAGCTGCTTGCTCGGGGCTCATGTAGGTGGGCGTACCGAGCGCGACACCTGTGCCGGTCAGCGTGCCGGCGCCGGCTTCTGACAACGCTTTCGCTATTCCGAAATCGGTGACCATTACGCGTCGCCGCGTACCCTCGAGGAGAATGTTGTCCGGCTTCACGTCACGGTGGATGATGCCGGTGGCGTGCGCCAGACCTAGGGCATCCGCCGTCTCCTTGATGATGCGTCTTGCCTCTTCAACCGGAAGGCGACCGCGCCTTCGTAATCGTTGAGCCAGTGACTCCCCATCCACAAAACCCATGACGAAGTAGACCAGATCATTCTTCTCGCCGACGGTGTGGATTGGCACAATATGAGGATGGGAAAGCCGCGCGGCAGTCTGAGCCTCGCGAATGAAGCGCTTCTTGATCTCCTGACGGAATGCCAATTCGGGAGGAAGGAGCTTGATTGCCACGCGACGTTTCAACTGCTGATCGCGGGCACTATAAACCACGCCCATACCACCGCGGCCTATCTCTCCTTCAATTACATACGAGCCGGCGAGTACGTCGGCCAGTCGAGCGGCTAGTGGTTCTAGTGTTGCTTCGTCCATGTGGCGCCTAATCAAGTCCGAGCGTAGATTAACTTGGCTCAAAGTAGCTCGCAACCTGTGGCTATTTTCGTCGCGGAGGCATATGCGCTGGTTGAACGATGACTCGGGAAGACGTTGGGCGGCCGAACGTGTCGGACGGACGTCGGGAATGGTGCCAACGAGAAAGGCAAAAAAGGCGTCGCTGCCCGAGCCGATGGACATAGTTCGCTTCAGCTGTGCTTCGGACCAATCCGAAGGTGCCAGGGAAGTGACAACCCGAGCTGGCCTTCTCGAGCAGCTGACCGACTCTGAACTGATGGCCCTCCTGAAGATAGCGCGGCACGTCTAGTAAGCCGACACTTCCTCTCGCAAACGCATCCTCCTGGCCAGACCGTGCCGCCGCCCTGGCAGCGCCAATTTCGTCTATATGCCAAAACGGCGTGCCGCTGCCTTCCACGACTGCTAGATTCTGCCAGATGTCGCCGAATATGGGCATGATAAGTGCGAATCGCTCCTAATCAGGACACCAATATTGTGTTGATATACTGACACGGGAAGACAACCATGACCGAGTCATCCACGACGCGAAAGCGACTGCCGGTTCTGCCTCTACGCGGGATTGTGCTCTTTCCTGGCGTGACAGCGCCGATCGGTGCAGGTAGGCCCCGAACGTTGGCGGCAATCGACAAAGCGTTGAAATCGGAGGATCGCCTGATCTTCGCCGTATGCCAGCGTGAGGATAAAGAAGACGTACAAGCGGAAGGTCTCTTCACGATGGGCACGATTGCGCGCATCGGCCAATTGCAGAGAGGCCTTGGCGGCGTGCAACTCCTCCTTCAAGGTGAAGCTCGAGGGACGGTGCTCCAGTACAACGAGACAGAAAAACACCTAGAAGCTGTTGTGCTCGAGGCCGCCGATCTAGAGGCAATCGAACCCGATGGAGCAGCTTTTCAAGCTTTGTACCGCGAAACTCGAGAAAGAGCCTCTGAACTTGGTGAGAAGCAAGGGATCCCCGAGGAGGTGATGCAGCAGGTGCTGGAAGGTGTGGACGATCCTGGACGATTTGCCGATCTCGTGGCTGGTTACGCTGACATCTCGCCGCAAGACCGCCAGAGCCTCCTCGAGACGTTGGGAGTTGAGGAGCGTCTACGTCGAGTTCTGTTGCATGTTCAGCGTCAAATCGGCTTGCTCGATGCCCAGGCCGATATCAAATCGCAGGTCCAGGAGGAGCTAGGGGAGCGCCAACGCGAGATGTTCCTTCGTGAGCAACTCAAGGCGATCAGACAGGAATTGGGCGAGGACGACGATTCAGGGGACGTTGATGAACTCCGTGAGCGCCTGCAGGAACTCGAGTTGTCCAATGATGTCCGCAAAGAGGTCAAGCGAGAGCTGGGCAGGCTCGAGCGTGCACCGCGCGAATCGATGGAGTCGCAGGTGATCCGCACCTTTCTCGAAACAGTGGTTGAGCTGCCCTGGAGCGAACGCACAGAGGACCATCTAGATCTCACGTCCGCTCAGGCGGTGCTCGACGAGGACCACTACGGCCTCAAGGACGTCAAAGACAGAGTGCTGGAGTACCTGGCCGTGCGCAAACTTCAGAGTCAGCCCTCGGATGGCGATGAGCCGGTGGGCAATGAAGATGATCGTCGGCCCAAAGGAACAATTCTGCTGTTTGTCGGACCTCCGGGTACGGGCAAGACTTCCGTGGCGAAGTCCATTGCGCGGGCGATGGGTCGTGAATACGTCCGCATTGCGTTGGGAGGTGCGAGAGATGAGGCGGACATTCGTGGGCACCGTCGCACGTACGTCGGCGCAATGCCAGGTCGGATCATCGACGGACTCAAACGTGCCGGGACCAAGAACCCTGTCTTTCTGCTTGACGAAGTCGACAAGTTAGGAGTCTCATTTCAGGGTGATCCAGCATCGGCATTGCTCGAGGTTCTTGATCCGGCCCAGAACGACAGCTTCACCGACAACTACCTTGGGGTTCCATTCGATCTTTCGGAAGTGATGTTCATCGCCACTGCCAACTTGCAGGCGAACATACCACCGGCGTTGCTCGACCGAATGGAATCTGTGGCATTCTCCGGTTACACGGAGAGTGACAAGCTGGCCATTGCACGCCAGTACCTGCTTCCTCGTCAGAGATCGCAGGCGGGCCTGTCCACCGAGCAGCTGACGGTCGCGGACGACGCAATTTCTGGTCTGATTTCCCGCTACACACGCGAAGCCGGAGTTCGTCAGTTAGAGCGGGAACTCGGTAAGGTGGCACGGAAGGTGGCGAGGCGGATTGCAGCGGAGGAAGTCGAGGGTGTCTCCGTTGCAAACGATGACGTTGCCGAGATTCTAGGCCGTCCAACCGTGCACCCGGAACATGCCGCAAAGCACGATCAGATGGGCATTGCCACCGGCTTGTACTATACGCCGGCAGGCGGCGATATCATGTTCGTGGAGGTTTCGGTCATGCCAGGAAAGGATCAGCTCGTGCTGACCGGTCAGCTTGGAGACGTAATGAAAGAGTCGGCCCGCGCTGCCCTGTCATACGCAAAGTCACACGCCGCGGACTTTGAAATCCCCGAGGAAAGGTTGATGGGCAAGGACGTGCACGTGCATGTTCCGGCGGGGGCTGTTCCAAAGGACGGTCCTTCGGCGGGAGTGACGATGGCAGCCGCGCTCGTCAGCAAGCTCTCCGGCGTACCTGTGCGCCACGATGTCGCTATGACAGGAGAAGTCACCCTGTCAGGGCGGGTACTGCCGATTGGAGGTACCAAGGAGAAGGTGCTGGGTGCTATTCGGGCCGGAATCACGACAATCATTCTCCCGAAGGAGAACTTCGCAGATTTGGATGATCTCAGTGATGACGAAAGAGAAAGGATAACGGTGCATCCAGTAGAAATGCTGAGTGAAGTGCTGTCGCACGCACTACAGCAGGAGTAGGGCGGAGCAGAGGTCGTTGATCAGACGTATTCGAGGGTCCAGCCCGCGAGCTTTGCGATCAATGCAAGACGGAACGTGACATCTGTTCGACGGCGCTCAGGGGCCCTACCGTCCAACTCTAGCGGGAAGGCAAAATCTGGCAACCGCGACGTGCCTCTCGGAACGGCTCTCAGGTTCTTGGGATTCCAGACTCCCTCTTCGTCGCAATCTTGCAGAAGTCTGAAAAGGACCTGTTGCGCCACAGGCAATACCTCCAGCAACCCGAGGCGTACCATCAGCTCGATCCAATGAAGTGCCCAAGGAATGTCTGGCGTGTTGCCCCTTTTGTCTGCCTGGAGAGGTTCGCCCAGGAAATGAAACGTCGGCTTGATTGCCTTTCGCCCAATTTGGATCGACCAAGATTTCCGCGGCGCAGGTCGCGAAAGGAAACGCCCCAGACGCTCGACAAATCCCGCTCTTTCCCGCTGCAATCTCGGCATGTATGCCAACATGGCTACCGAAAACAATGTCGGCGGATGTGCATCGGGATGTAGTGTGTGCTTCGATGCCTTCTTTTCGAGAGGCCCGTCCGCGAGGTCGCTTCTTAGGAACAGTGATACATCGGATATCACGCGGTGTGCGGAGCCACGTACTCTGGGGTCCTCAATACGCTGCGCATGAGCCAACGCACACGTTACAGCCTCACGGATGAAAGCGCGAGACCACGTAAGTAATTCCGGGTTACCTACTGCCGGTTTTTGGTATTCAAACCACAGGGAAGGCGTTTCATCCCGAGACAAAACCTTGTAGAACAGCCGTTCGGCCAACCTAAACGAGCGCGTGTTCTGAGGTACTCCCAGTTCTACCAAACGGCGGTATTGCGCCACTGTCCCGACATCTTTGATGCCCTGAGATTTCAGCGGCGCGATGCCCAGCATGTTGCCGCTCCACAAGCCATTTTGCCACTGTTTTCGTGCTAATTGCTTCACTTGCCTGTACTGCAACACCTCCGCCCGCAACTCAGCCAGATCATTGGCCGAGAGGGTCTGTTGCGGCAAAATGTCGGTCGCGATACGCATCTGGATCGGCGCGCAGGCGTTTTCACGGAGCCAGGTTACAGGGACTCGGTGGTTTGTGGGCAGTTCCAGGGTAATTCCCCAGTGGAGGAACAGTTTCCGAGTATTGGCGTGAAACTATCGTCTTGGGCTCATTTCGGCCAGGGGTTCGACTGAAACCGCTGTGAGGCGGTCAGTTTGCTTCAATATTGCCGGAGTTGCTCCCAAGTGGACAAACGGCTCGGGCCAATCCGCCTCTCCGGCCCAGAGCGGACTCACTCGCCAAAACAACGGTGCTCTCGTCGATGAAATCCACAGCCTCACCCTGCGGCTGTCGCAACCCGATCCAGCACGGTGAACCCGCCATCAGCCAAGTGCCGTCCCTTTCAACGCCGAAGAAATACAGCTCAGTGTAGGTACGCACCACCAGCAAATGGCCGCTCGGCGATACAGCCGCAGCGGTCACGAGGTTTCCGAACCGCCGGGCGGGCATAATGGGTAGCGTGTCGACGGTAGCGGCTCTCACGGACCGTTCATCCGTTTTGTTGGACGGCACCCGATACAACACGATCGGACCTCGCGTCCCCTTTGTGACGAGCAGTATGTCTCCGTCAGGGGTCACAGCCAACGCCTCGATGTCTCGAGGGCCATCGGGATAGCGAACGCGCAACTCGTGCGCCCGTCTGGTCCGAATCTCGTCGCCAGGTGTTCCCACAGAAACGTCTGGTTCTGCAACGATGTATATGATTCCGCGACTTCGGTTGCCCGCGTTGTCGCCGGTGTCGGCGATGTAGAGGCAGGAACCGTCACTGTTATTGTGAGGGCAGGGGCCCAACGCGATGTCCTCCCAATCTCTGGCGTCGGCCCCCGTCACGCGAAACCGCCCCAGATCGGCCCCCTCGAGATTCGTCGCGTAGATCCTTGCCCGGTCACCAGAGTCGTTGTGGGTCCAAAGAACGCCGGGTTGGGAGCGGCTCGACGCGACTCCTGAACTCTCGTGAAGGTGAGCTGAACGAAAGACTCCGGTCAGCTCAAACTCCGTGGGCTGCACCGATTGAGCCGCAACAGTCGTGATGCTGCATGCAATCCAGCTGGCCATCGAGAACACCGTTCTGATTTCAGACCTCTGCACGGACTGATCTCCCGCATCGCGTTCTTTCAAATTGTATGCGCAAGGTTGCGAGCCTGACAGTGGGCGGTCATTTTTCGACCCCATGAATCCAACATTGACTCAGATGTCGATCGAGAAACTCCCGGAGAACGTAGTCTTCACCGGTCGAGTGCTTTTTTTAGCGGACGATGCAGACCTAATCAAGCGGCAGCTCACAGGAAAGGACCTCGTTTGGCCCATTTCTGCACCGCTCCGCGACAACATTTCAACCGACGAGATCACTCCGGCTTACATCTGCTACTACTATGATGACACGCTGGGCGACTTTCCGTATCTGGGTCTCCAGGCTGGCACCGAATTTCCCATCGCCCGAGGAAGTGTACGAAACGGTGGTTTCGTCTGTTCCGTGAGCGGAAAGAGGCGTGGTAAGGGTTCTTCGCGCGAACAGTCGCCTTATGCAGAGATGCGTGCAGGCATCGAGGTCGTCTTCGCCGAGAACATTGAACGCATCTACCGCGAGAATTGTCAGAACCTGGGCATCCTTACCAGCACTGATTTTTCCCTCATCGAAAGAGTTCGAAACGGCGACCCGATTCCACTCTCAGAGTTCACGAAAGGCGAAGGCGTTATCACTCGGGAGATCATCGAGTACGGTGGCTTGTTCAAGTACAACGTTGCGCGCCTACAGGGAAAAGCGATCGTTCCGCAGATCGACACTCCAGCCCGTCCCATGACGCTGGCCGAAAAGATCCTCGCGAAACACTGGGTGACGGATCTCGCAAAGGGCGAGGTTGGCGTTCGAAACGTCAAACCTCTCGACGAGGGGTTCGTACGCACAGACATTCGTTTCAGCCACGAGTACGTCACACCCATGTCGGCGATATTCTGGGAAGACCTTGTCGGGCAAGATGAAAAGGTCGTGGATCCCAGTTCGGTGTTCTTCTTCCGCGATCACCTAACGTTCCTCGAAACAACGATGACGGAAGAACGTAAGGCTTCGGGGTTGTTGGATGTCGCTCTACAGCTGAAGAAGAAGCAGGAGGAGTTTGCCGCGAAACAGGGCGTCACGCTCTACGGCGAGTTGCCACGTCCGGCATCTGGTGAGCCTGTTGGTTCAGAAGCGATCTGCCACTCGAAGATCCTCGAATCCCATGCGCTACCTGGCCACCTCGTGATCGGCAGTGACTCCCACACCCCGCATGCCGGAGCGATCGGTTGCATCGCATTCGGTGTTGGAACGACTGCCATCTTCAATTCCTGGCTAACGAAGGAACTGCGCCGGCCAACGTGACAGCCAAAGACTTCATGCTCGATATTCTCCGCAACCCATATGTCAAGAATGGCCACGCAATCGGCAAGATCATCGAGTATTCAGGTGACGCTGTTGCATCTCTCTCCGTGGACGACCGAGCGACGATGACCAACATGGCAGCTGAAGTAGGGGCCTTTACTGGGCTTGTCGAGCCAGATGAGAACGTGGTTGACTTCCTGATCGCCGAGCGTAGCATGGACGCCGACGAGGCCCGGCACAGCATCGAGGGTCTCAAGTCCGATCCTGGCGCAGAATACGAAGAGACCATCGATATCTCCGCGGACGGACTCCGGCCGTTCGTTGCACTCCCAGGAGACCCTGGTAATGGAAGGTTCGTGGATGAACTCGATGATGTTGTGAAGATCGACATTGCATACGGCGGATCGTGTACCGGTGCCAAGAAGGCGGACATGGACATGTACGCCAGGGTCTTCAAACAGGCACTGTCTGTCGGCAAGAAAGTTCATCCGGATGTCAGCTGCTTCATCCAGTGTGGCTCACAGGAGGTGAAGCGGTACTGCGAGGAGCAGGGCTACGTGAAGGTGTTCAGCGACGTGGGGGCTGAGTTCATTGAGCCGTCGTGCGGAGCCTGCATCAATGCAGGGCGCGGTGTTTCGTACAGTGCCAACACAGTAACAATCAGCGCCATCAACAGGAACTTCCCTGGTAGGTCTGGCCCGGGGCAGCTATACCTCGCGAGCCCTTACACGACTGCCGCCAGCGCTATCGCTGGCCGGATTGTCGCGTGGGAGCCGCGGTAGACGAATTCAGGATTCAAGCTTTGTTGGGCGACGATGGCCCGCCGCTTACCTGTTCCGTTCGGGATGATTAGGGGTGCGCTGTTCATCAACGAGGGGTCCTCCAGCCCGCCGAAATGCCCCAGCAGGATACCTCCCACTCGCATTCCAGAGGACCCAATCAGTGAGGCCGACATCCTCAACAGCTTGGATTTCCGCCCTCACCTCTGTCGCTGTGTAGCGTACGCGCCTAATTGAGAACGATTGGAGAAAAGGACGAATTCTTGCAGCTCCGTCTATTGCAGCGGCGCGTTCTATCCCGTCCACCAGTGCTCGGCGCACAGTTTCGTACGGCTCTGCGTTGGGAAACGAGATTCCATAGGCACCTGCGTGGTAGTGGCTTGGGTATACCATTGGTAAGACTACGTCAGTGGTCCTGAGGACATCCTCCCAATACTGGCCAATTCCCAAGTCATTTCTAGCACTTGTCGCCAGCCCGAAGACGTCAACTGTAAACGGTACACCTAGTGCCCTGACTCTCTGTGCGGCCAGCTCGAGGTTTCTTCGGATGCCGTTCCGCCTCGACTCACCCGGCCGTCGCCAGTTGAAAACGGCCCGCTCGAGATTCTCGGCGGGTTCGTCCGGAAACCTCACATAATCGAATTGGATTTCGCGAAAACCCATCAGCACCGCTTCAGCTGCGATATCTGCTGCATATATCCAAACGGAGTCGCAGTATGCGTCGACCCACGGATCCCCAAACCGGTCGCGCCAAAGACCACCGTCGGGATCCCGCACCGCCCATTCTGGTTTGTGGTTGGCCAACATCGTGTCCTTCGCCACAACGATGCGGGCAATGGAGTGAATGCCGTGTGCATCGAGGATTGAGAGACGCTCTCGAACATTTCTTGCGCGCACCAGGCGGTTCGCCCCGATTTCAACAGCTATTGGCATGCTTGAACGGTACGTGATGAACCCGCGCACGTCCTTCACATCTATCACAAACGCGTTGATCTCGGTGGTGTCGGCAAGCGCTAGTAGGTCATAGAAGCGCTCCGAACCGAATACCCAAGCGTTCATGTACACGCCTCGGACCGCCGCTGGTGGTTCTCCGAGAGGCGGAGCGGGCAGCCGGATCGAGGCAAAATCCTCCGGCAGAATCTCTGCAACGTAGTTGGGGCGGAGTCCGCGAGTGTGGATTTCCAGCCATCGGGATCGCGTGGAATCCTGAGCCAAGGCGCGCTCTGCGCAAGCGACGGATAAGAGAATTGCCGTCCAAGTCGTCACATTGCGCGTCATCGAGATCCGCCGATCATTGACAGCTGCTCATGGGGTGCACTGTTTGGTGGAAATCCGACTACCGTTCACCTTCAATGATTGAGAGTTCCACACGGCGGTTTCTGGCTCGACCTTCAACCGTCCCGTTCGGGGCGATCGGTCTGTCCGGGCCATACCCCTGAGCGACCATGCGTTCCGGCGCAATCCCTTGGCGTACCAGGTACATCATGACGGCTCTGGCTCGTGCCAATGAAAGCCGGGTGTTCACCTCTGTGCTCCCGGTTGCGTCCGTGTGGCCGGCAATCTCAATGCGAATTTCGAGGTGCGCCTGCAAGGATGCCGCAACCTCGTCGAGCGTGGCATAGGATTCTTCGGTCAGAACAGACCTGCCTGAGGCGAAGGTAACGCCACGCAGCACCAACGGTCGGCGCTGACCCTGCTCAACCATGAATAGCACCGGGCAACCCACGGCATCGACGTTCTGGCCAGGGGCGGTGTTAGGGCAGCGATCCAGTGGATCGGCTATTCCGTCGCCGTCTGTGTCTTGGGCAACGCACCCGCGGACATCGACCTCGGAGCCCATCGGCGTACCAGGACAGGCATCCACGTTGTTGTGCACGCCATCCCCGTCGGTATCGGTGGGACAGCCTGTCTCATCTACAGTTACGCCGGGCGGCGTCCCGGGGCAGCGGTCGAGACCGTCGAAAACTGTGTCCCCGTCCCCATCCAGAGGGCACCCGGTCTCGTCAATTGTGGCTCCCGACGGCGTGCCTGGACAGCTGTCTAGGCCGTCATAGACGCCGTCGCCGTCGCCGTCAGTTGGGCATCCCCGTGCATCGGTCTCGGCACCTGCTGGAGTGTTGGGACATGAGTCGATGCCGTCGAGGACCTCGTCACCATCTCCATCGCTCGGACAACCCTCTTGATCGACGGTTGCTCCTGCCGGCGTCCCGGGGCAGGCATCGAGTCCGTCGAGAATCACGTCTCCGTCGGAGTCGCTGGGGCAGCCGACTTCATCGACAGTCGCGCCCAGCGGCGTACGCGGGCACTGGTCATCCTTGTCTCTCACGAGGTCCTTGTCTGCGTCGCGAGGCGGACCGCCAAAGGCAAACACCGAAAGGCCTGCGGATATACTGAAATTGGATGACGGGGAGAAGGTTCCGTGCCCCTCTATGCGCAGACCCGCCCGCCCACCGAGCGAAAACCGGCTTCCGGCTACCCCGTGGAATCCGGTGACATTGTCATCCAACGCCCCCGCATGAAACACGCGTTCAACACCAGCTCCGAAATAAAACGCGGTCCATGATGTGAGGTGCGTGTGCGCAAGCACAGTCCCGCTCAATCTGGTTACGTCAACCCTCTGACCTGAGGACGTGACGTTCGTAACCGTATAGTCACCAGTGCCTTCGATCGAGAAGACGCGCGTAAGGAAGTACCCGAAATGTGCTCCAGCTCCGAAGGCACGATCGAGGGCAAGGCTGTCACCGTGCTTCGCCGACATCCCAAAGGCCCCAAGCTCGACCTGTCCTTTGGTACCGGATTGAGCGAAACAAGGTGTCGACATCAGCGCCGCGCATGCAAAGAGCGCGGACACGGCTTTGCGGACGAAGAGTGTGCGTGTTAACATGGTGTCCAATCTAAGATGTCTTGGGTGGACTGTCAGTAGTTTCATCACCTATCGGTGGCGTCTCGTGCTTCAGTCATGCCCTCAAAGCGACTCGGATTGGTGTCTCTTCCCTGTGTTCGCACCTCATAACTCATCACACCACCCGTCGCTTCAGACAGGTGCTTGGCAAGGTCCGATATGGCGTCTCCGTCCTCTGCTAATGTCACGGCGACGTCGAGCTGCTCAACTACGGTGTCTTTCATCTCAGACAGCTGCTCAACCGAATCCTCGGCCGCCTTGCGCGCCTCTCTGAGGATATCCCCAATTCTCTCGGCCTCACGCTGGCTGTCCTGAGGCAGGCTCACCAACCGCTCTCCAACTTCCTGAGCGGTCTCAGCGGTGGCCACTATCCTAGCCAACTCACCGGTCCACTGCTTCGATATATCGGCGAGTTGGGTAAGCTGCACGCGTATGTCTTCCAGCACCTTCGCAGCTCTTTCGATGGCGCGGTTGGTATCTTGCGCACTCCGACTCATGTTCCGCGCGGCCACCGCACTCTGTTCTGCAAGCTTTCGGACTTCATCGGCGACTACCGCAAACCCCTTCCCGTGAGCACCCGTCCTGGCAGCTTCAATGGTCGCGTTCAATGCCAGGAGGTTGGTTTGGTTCGCGATCGAGGAGATGGACTCAGTGAACTCCGCGATTCCACGAGCAGCCTCGCGCAGGCGGCCCACTTCCGACACACCTACTTCAATCGTGCCGTCGAGGATTTCGACCTGTGAAGCTGCATGGCGGCCCGCCTCGTGGGCATCTGAGGCCGTACGGGAAACAACTCCCGACGCTCGCAACGTTTCTGTCCCTACCCGGATTGTCTCGGTGATTCCGTCAAGAAGCTGTCCGGCTAATGTGATAGCTGCAACTGTCCGTTCCGCCGCGCGTCGCGCGTTAGTTTCTGCCCGTGTCCTCTTCTCGGCGGCAACTTCCGCGGCATCCTTGACGGTGATGCCTCCGAGGTTGATACGCTCGCTATGTTCGCCGATATCGCTGGCCGACTGGACAACAGGGACGAATGCCAGGTTCATGAGGAGTACCTGGGTCAACTGCGGCGCCACGAGAGCAAGGCGCTCGGCATCGGCTACGGTGTAGATCGTCGGGTTGGAATGGGAAATGCTCCATACGCCAATTGGGTGGCCGGCCCCTAACAATGGAATCATGATTTCAGAGTTCAGAGGCTCCCCACCAAAGTGCTCTAAGGGCGCTTCGGCTGCGACACTGCTCACTACGGGACGGCGGTTCCGCAACGCGGCGGCAACGATTTCCTGACTGGCGCTGAGTCGTGCTCCAACCCGCCCAACCGTGTCAGCAACGATTTCGACTTCTTGCTCCTCCGCGTCGACGCGACCGACGCGCATCGACTCCCAGGCAATGAGGTGCCGCGATTTCCGCGCGAGTTGGTCGAACGCGGCGGCAATCGTGGTTGCCTCGGCCACGGCAGTCCCCAATCGGTTCACGGCGCGCAACTCATCCGATCTCACCGCGGCCCGCAAGATCCACGAAGCCAAAACCACTGCCGCAGCGAGGACGGCAAACAGCGAGACTGCCTGTCCAATGCCTAAACCTGCCGAAAGCGCACTTACCCATCCCAACGCAAGTGAGGTTCCCAACACAGCTGCGGCAGCCCCCCACTTCAATGAAAGCCAAGTACCGCTGACGGTCGACGTCTTGGCTAGGAGTGACTCAATCGACACTGTGATCTGCACAATCACGGGAAGCATGAAGACAACCAGCAGCAGCGGCATAGCGTTCCGGAACTCAACCGCGCCGGCGCCAACCGATCCGCCAACTGCGGAGTAAGCGAGCGCTGCGGTACCGGTTGCGAACGCGATGCGCACGGTAGATCGGAAAGCGACCATGATTGAAAGACGTTGCAGCCCAGCTTCCCCGACCAATAGGCCTAGACTCACGGCCAAAACCACAATTCCCCAGCCAGTCAACAGGATTCCAGCCAAGGCCACGCCACAAACAAAGGACACACGCGTGTGGCCCGGAAGCGGTATAGCGAATTGGCGTGCGCCAGCTGCAACCGCAGCTAGAAGCAACAACTCGAGCGCGAGTGTGGCTAATTGCAGGTTAGGGGCCACGAGGATGCCGACGAGCGCCGCAACGAGCAGACCGAAGCCGCCTAGGTCAACGGTCGTCGAAAACCAGCGAATGTAGGTTATGCTTGTCGATGTCATCGTCGCGGCTCTCGGGTCGTTGGTTGTCGCAACGTTTGGCGGATGGTCTCCATGTGGCGACAGCAATAATTTTAAGAACATACCATTTGTGGAGGAATTATGCGGGTCACGATCGAATACTGCGCGGTTTGACACTACGAACCACGGGCCTCCAGTTCGGCGGCCGAGATCAAAGGAGCGTTCCCTGACGCAGAGGTGAAACTCATCGCTGGGTCCGGTGGCGTCTTCGAAGTGGTAGTGGATGGAGACTTGGTCTTCTCCAAGAAGGCCCTTGACCGCCATGCGAAACCTGGAGAAGTGCTGACGTTGGTCCAGAATAGCCAGAGTGCTTAGGTTGGGGAAAGAAGATCCTGGGTGCCTCGAACCGTAACAGGGGTGGGGCGCCCATGATCTTCGTGTTTGCTTTTCACACGAAACCCGTGGACCGGGACTCCGGTTAGGTGGATGCTTTCGCCGCCTCCGATTCACCGCTCGGGATGTTGAGTTCCCCTTCCGTTTTTGCCACCCAGATCGAGCAACATGTGTCGCCAGTCACGTTCACCGCTGTGCGAGTCATGTCCAGTATCCGCTCCACTCCCACGACCAGTGCTATTCCTTCGAGTGGGATTCCTAGCTGCGTCAACACGATCGTGAGGGTCACCATTCCGATGCCAGGCACACCTGCCGCCCCGATCGATGCTAGCGTCGATCGGGGCGGCAGGTGTGCCTGGCATCG